>NZ_JBYSWM010000050.1:0-8700 GCF_058781125.1 Pseudogulbenkiania sp. FW507-F1
CGCCGGACAAGGCGCTGCAGTTGCTGCCGGCGTTGCAGCGTGCGGCGGCGGCCCTGGCCAAGATCGAGGCCGAGGCCATGCCCGAGGCGCGGGAGGACGAATGATGCTGCGTCCTCCTGCCGGCCGGGGGTATCCCGGCGCGAATGCTCTGGCCCCGCCGCAGGGCGAGACCGGCTGACGCCGGGCCTGCACGGGGGCGCCAGAGGTTGACGACTATTTGACCCACGCCGCGCAGCACGCTGCGGCAACCACTGGAGAGCTCCCGTGACAGACATCAGCCAGATTCAGCCCGACCGCATGGTCTCGGTGCGCGAGGTGTTCGGCATCGATTCCGACCTGAAAGTGCCCGCCTTCAGCGAGCGCGACGACCACGTGCCCGAGGTCGACGAGGCCTATCGCTTCAACCCGGACGTGACGCTGGCGATCCTCGCCGGCTTTACCCGCGACCGCCGCGTGATGGTGCAGGGGCTGCACGGCACCGGCAAGTCCACCCATATCGAGCAGGTCGCCGCGCGCCTCAACTGGCCGTGCGTACGCGTCAACCTGGACGGCCACATCAGCCGCCTCGACTTGGTCGGCCGCGACACCATCGTGTTGCGCGACGGCCTGCAGGTCACCGAATTCCAGGAGGGTATCGTGCCCTGGGCTCTGCAGCGTCCGGTGGCGCTGATCTTCGACGAGTACGATGCCGGCCGCCCCGACGTGATGTTCGTGATCCAGCGCATCCTCGAGCGCGACGGCAAGTTCACCCTGCTCGACCAGAGCCGGGTGATCCGGCCGCACCCGTATTTCCGCCTGTTCGCCACCTCCAACACGGTGGGGCTCGGCAACCTGTCCGGCCTGTACCATGGCACCCAGGTGCTGAACCATGCCCAGATCGACCGCTGGAACATCGTCGCCACGCTCAACTACCTGTCGCGCGACGAGGAGATGGCGATCGTGCTGGCGCGCGTGCCCGCCAAGGACCACGAGCAGGGGCGCCAGCTGGTGGCGTCGATGGTGGCGGTGGCGGAATTGACGCGCAAGGGCTTTGCCGCCGGCGACCTGTCGACGCTGATGTCGCCGCGCACCATCATCAGCTGGGCGGAAAACTGCGAGATCTTCCGCAACCCGGCGCTGGCCTTCCGCCTGTCCTTCCTCAACAAGTGCGACGAGGCAGAGCGTCCCATCGTCGCCGAGTACTACCAGCGCTGCTTCGGCGTCGAACTGGACGAATCCTGGATGCTCACGGCGGGGGCGCAGTGATGGCCAGCCCGCAGCAGAATGCCCAGCGGCAGCAGCAGGTCGAGGAGCTGTGCGCGGCGGCGCTCCGCGCGCTGACCGGCGATGCGGCGCTGCACTACCGCGGCGGCCGGCTGCATCGCGCGACGCGGGCGCTGCCGGTGCACGCGCCCCACCTGCGCGTCGACCCCGGCGCCGACGACTTCGTGGCCTGCCGGGCGGCGGCCGACGGCATGGCGCTGCGCCTACAGTATTCCGATGCCGCGCTGCACCGCAGCCTGTGCCCGGAGGAGCCGGTCGATCGCCTGGTTTTCGAGCTGCTGGAACAGCTGCGCGTCGAGACCCTGGTGCCGGCCGACATGCCGGGCATGGCTGGCAACCTGCGTCAGCGCTTCGAGGACTGGTCGCGCGCGTTCTACCGCTCCGGGCTGACCGAGGGCGAGGTCGGCATCCTGCTCTACACCGTGGCGCAGATGTGTTGGTCGCGCCTCAACGCGCTGCCGGTATTGCACGAGACCGAGGATTACATCGAGAGCACCCGCTGGTCCCTGGTGTCGGCGCTGGGCAGTGCGCTGGCCGGTATCCGCCGCCAGCGCCACGACCAGGCCGCGTTTGCCCCGCACGCGCTGGAGATCGCCCGCATCGTCGGCGACAAGGTGCGCGCCAAGCGCGCCCAGCCGGGGGAGGACGAGGCCGGTGAGGCGGCCGAGGGCGACGCCCGTGCCGCTTTCGCGCTGCTGCTCGACTTTGACCAGGACGAGGGGGGCGACGGCATCGCCGCCGCCGTCAGTGGCGCGAGCAAGGTGTTTGTCGAGGCGGAGCAGGCCTACCGCGTCTACACCACCCGCTACGATGTCGAGCTGGCCGCCGGCACGCAGGTGCGCAAGGCGCTGCTGGAGGAGTACCGCGAGCGGCTCGACCGGCGCATCGCCGCCCAGGGCGTCAATGTTCCGCGCCTGGCGCGCCTGCTCGGCGCCGTGCTCGCCGAGCCGCGCCGCGACGGCTGGCGCTTCGGCGAGGAGGAAGGGCAGGTGGATGGCCGCCGCCTGTCCCAGCTGATCACCTCGCCGGCCGAGCGCCGCCTGTTCCGCCGCGAACAGTTCAAGCCGGCGGCGGACTGCCAGGTGAGCGTGCTGGTGGATTGCTCGGGCTCGATGAAGACGCACGTCGAATCGGTGGCGACCCTGGTGGACATCCTGCTGCGTGCGCTCGAGATGGCCGGCGTCGGCACCGAGCTGCTCGGTTTCACCACCGCCGCCTGGAACGGCGGCCGTCCCTACCGCGAGTGGATGAGCCGGGGGCGGCCACGCCATCCCGGCCGGCTCAACGAGGTCTGCCACCTGGTGTTCAAGGACGCCGAGCGCAGCTGGCGGCGCGCGCGCCGTGACGTCGCGGCGTTGCTCAAGGCCGATCTGTTCCGCGAAGGCATCGACGGCGAGGCGGTCGACTGGGCCTGCAACCGCCTGCTGGCGCGCAGCGCGCAGCGGCGCATCCTGATCGTGATTTCCGACGGCAGCCCCGCCGACAGCGCCACCGGGCTCGCCAACGATGCCTTCTATCTCGACAACCATCTCAAGGACGTCGTCGCCCGGCGCGAACAGCAGGGGCAGGTGGAGATACTCGGCCTTGGGGTCGGCCTGGACCTGAGCCCGTTCTACCGCCGCTGCCTCGCCACCGACATGAGCCAGGCGCTCGACAACGCGCTGTTCTTCGAGATCGTGCAGCTCATCGGCGGGCGGCACCGGCGCTGAGTGGCGTTTCCCCGATTCTTCAACCTGACCAGACACTAACCATGACTATCAAGGTAATCGATTTTGACAAGGACGGCGGCCAGCGCTCCGAGCAGCGCCTGGCCGATCTTCCCGACCGCGTGGTCGAGGGCGACCCGCATCATCAGACCGTGTTGCAGTTCGAGAGCGCGGACGGCGAGGTGATTGCCGGCACCTGGCGCAGCACGCCCGGCAAATGGCACGCGTTCACCGACCGCGACGAGTTCTGCTACATCGTGTCCGGGCACGTGCGCCTGGTCGCGGCGGACGGCAGTGCCCAGACGTTCAAGACCGGCGATGCGTTCCTGATCCCGAACGGCTTTCGCGGCTACTGGGAAGTGCTCGAGCCGACCACCAAACACTTCATGATCCGCCGTTACGCGGCGCAGTGAGCAGAAACGGAACAGGTGAACCATGGCAAAAACCAGAATGGTGGTGGAGTTCGGCATGGGGACGTCGATCCGCAGCCGCAACTACACCGAGGCAGCGGCGCGCGCGATCCGCGATGCGCTGTGGCGCAATTCGCTGAACGTGGCCGAGTTTTTCGGCTTTCCCAAAACGGCGATGCTCATCGATGTCGAGATCGGCATCCAGCGGCCGGAGGAGGTCGACTGCGAGGCGCTGGTCGGGCTGTTCCCCTACGGTACGCCGTCGATCACCGTGGTGAAGGGGGGGCTGGACGTGCCCAAGCACGGCAGCGACGGTCTGAGCGTGATCGCTCACGCCGCCATCATCGTGTCCTTTGATATGGAGCCGGCACATGGCTGAGAAACGCATCATCCTGGAAATGGGGTCCGGCAACGACCTCTATGGCGGCGACTACACCAAGGCCGCCTGCCGCGCGGTGCAGGACGCGCTGCATCATTCGTCGATCATCCTGTTCCGCTCGCTGGGCTACGACCACCGCACCATGCGGGTGCAGGTCACCATCGGCGTGCAGGAGCCGGACCAGGTCGACACCGCCGCTGTCGCCGCCACCTTGCCGCGTGGACGGGCCGAGGTGACGGCGGTGTTCGGCGGCCTCAACGTGCATGACCCGGAGCAGGGCACCACCCACGTCATCGCCACCGCCGCGGTGGAGGCGTTCCTGCCCGCCGACAGCGACTGGCGTCTGAGCGAGCCGGCCTGAGCGGTTGCCCGGTGGCCGTCGGCGGCCGGCCTCGTTTCCTCCTTGGAGCCTGTTTACGATCTGCTGCGCGTCGGCGCTACCGCGTTAAAACCGTCTTCGGAATGCTCATTTACCACGTGTAAACGCCGCTTCCTCAGCCGTTTTTGCCTTGTCTCGCTCTAGCTCGCGGGAGCGTAAACAGGCTCTTATTCCTGTCAGGTGGGCGGGGCCGGGTCGCCAGCCTGATGTCAGACGGCACCCGGCCCCTCGGCCTGTTCGCGGCAACGCCCGCCGCCCGCTGCCGGCGGCGGGAAATCAGACCTTGAAGCGTTCCAGCAACGCGTCCTGCTGCCCCACCTGCTCGACCATCACCTGGCAGTGATCCAGCTGCGTCGCCGCCCCCTGCGCCACGGCGTGGCTGATGTCGCGGATGCCGTCGGTGCGCCGGCTCAGTTCGCGCGTGGCCACGCTTTGCTCCTTGGCGGCTTTGGCGATGTGCAGGTTCATGTCGTTGATGCGCGTGATCGCGTCGCGGATGCGGCCCAGGATGTCGTTGGCGCTGGCGGCGTCGTCGACGGTCTGCTTGGCGGTATGGCTGCATTGCAGCATGCTGCTCTCGGCGCGTTTCACGCCGTTTTGCAGCTGCTCGATGATGTCGCGGATCTCGGCGGTCGAACTCTGGGTGAGCGAGGCGAGGGTGCGTACCTCGTCGGCGACCACGGCGAAGCCGCGCCCGGCCTCGCCCGCCCGCGCCGCCTCGATGGCGGCGTTGAGCGCCAGCAGATTGGTCTGGTCGGCGATGCCGGCGATCTTGGTCAGGATCGACTCGATGTGGCGGCTGAGCAGCACCAGTTCGTTGATGGAGAGGCCGGTCTCGCCCAGCTTGTCGGCCAGCAGCTGGATCGTGCTGGTGGTGCGCGATACCACCGCCACGCCGTGCTCGGTTTCCACGTTGGCGGTTTCGACGGCGCGCGCCGCCACCTCGGCGTGTTCCGCCACGGCCTCGGCGGCGCCGTTCATGTCGTTCATGGTATGGGCCAGTTGATCGAGTTCCTGCAGTTGCAGGTACAGCCGCTCGGAGGCGGACTGCGCTTGGCTGGAGGTGGCCGTGCTGGTCTGGCGTACCTGCGCGGCGCTGTTCATGACGTTGCCGATCAGGGTTTGCAGGTGCTGCACGAAGCCGTTGAATTCGCCCGAGAGCAGCGCGACTTCGTCCTTGCCGGTGGCCGGCAGACGGCGTGTCAGGTCGCCCTCGCCACGGTTGATGTCCTGCAAGGCGTGGTGCAGCCGCTGCAAGGGCGACAGCAGCCGTCCCATCAGGACACCGAGCACCAGCAGGCTGAGTGCCACGCCAATGACCGCGCCCACCAGCGCGCGCTGGCTGGCGGCGTCGGCCTCGCGCATTAGAGCGGCTTCGTCGAGCACTACACCCAGGTACCAGTGCATGCCGTGCAGGCCGCTGAGCGGCACGAAGGAGACCAGTTGCCGCCGCGCGCCGTTGACCGCGGTCAGCGCGGTCGTCAGCGCGGGACGTTGTCCGTCGAACAGCCGAGTGTAGGACTGGCCGTTCAGCTTGGCGTCGGGGTGCGAGATGATCTTGCCGTTCCCCGCCAGCAGGAAGGCGTAGCCGGCGCCGTTGAAGTCGAGCGCGTTGACCGCGGCGGCGATGTTCTGCAGGCTCAGGTCGCCGCCGAACGCGCCCATGAAGCGGCCGTGATCGCTGAGTTTCGCCACCGCGGAGATCAGGATTTCGCCGGTGGCGGCGTCGGCGTAGGGTTCGGTGAGCACCGCGCGCGGCGCCTGGCGTGCCACCGAATACCACGGCCGCTGGCGCGCGTCCCAGCCGGGCGGGTTCCATTTCGGGTCGTTGGTGAGGCGCTTGCCGTCGCTGTCCAGGCCGCCGAAGACCAGCAGGAACTGTTCTTTCAGCAAAGGTTGGCCGAAGACCTGCTGAATCCGCTCTGGGCGGAAGTCGGCATCGATGCTCTGCGCCATCAGGTCGATCAGCTGCAGCTTGGCGTTGAGACCGTTTTCGATCTGGCGTGCCAGCGCGTTGCCGGACTGGGCGATGCTGGATTCGGCCTGCGAGCGCAGGCTGCTGCGCAGCTGGTTCACCTGCACCAGCGACAGCAGGCTGACGGTGAGAAACAGCACGGCGGCGCCGGCGAGGCCGGCCTTGTGTGAGATCTTCATGTCGAGAGCTTCTTGTTGGTTTGGTTGGGGAATGAGGTCACGGCCGGCGGGGGTGGACGGTTCAGGCGCCTCCTCGGCCAAGCAGCGCGGGCAGGGCGCTCAGCATCAGGCTCACGCCGATCAGCAGCAGGATGCAGAAGGCGATGCGGCGCATCGTCGCCGGGGCGACCGGCGGCGGGTGGCGGCGTCCGAACAGGGTGACGAAGGTGGCCAGCAGCATCGACAGCCCGGTCAGCAGCCAGACCGACGCCGACAGCTCGCCTTGGCTCGCCACGAACAGGGTGCGCGTGCCCGAGGTGAAAGCGAACACCAGGAGCAGCATGCTGCGCACCGCCGCCAACTCCATCGGCTGGCGGTAGAAGTGAAAGATCACCGGTGGCCCGGCCATGCCGAACAAGCCGCCGAACAACCCGGAAAACAGCCCGCTGACGAAGAAGCTGCGGTCGGGCGAGCGCTCGGTCAGCTGCGCCGGACGCAGCGCGAACACGATGCCGCTGTAGGTGATGGCGCCGCCCAGCAGGAACTCCAGCAGCAGCGAGGCCGTGCTGCTCAGGTAGTTGAGCAGCACCACGCCGGCGATGATCGACGGCAGCACCCCCAGCAGCACGGCGCGCGCCGCACGCCAGTCGATCAGGTGCCACTTGCCGCGCAGCGCCACCGCGCTGTTGACCAGCGTCACCATGCTGACCACGGCCGCCGCGACCGGCACCGGAGCCAAGGCGAAGCCGCTGGTGGCGCCCATCACGATCATGCCCAGTCCGAAGCCGGTGACGGTCTGGAAATAGGTGCCGACGGCGATGGTGGCGAGCAGGGCGAGGAGGGTGTCGAGGCTCATGGGCGTGTCCTGGCGGCGGGGCGGAGGGCGCTTAGCCCGCGGTGGCGGTCTCGCGGGCGGCGTGCGCCTGCACCACCGTCACCGCGATGACGTGGAACACGTCGTCGGCACTGCAGCCGCGCGACAGGTCGTTGGCCGGTTTGGCCAGCCCCTGCAGCAGCGGCCCGATGGCCACCGCGCCGCCCACTCTTTCGGCCAACTTGTAGCCGATGTTGCCCGCTTCCAGGTTGGGGAAGATCAGCACGTTGGCCTTGCCCTTGACCTGCGAGTCCGGCAGCTTGCGGTTGGCGATCTCCGCCACGATCGCGGCGTCGAGCTGCACGTCGCCGTCGATGGCAAGCTCGGGGCGCTGCGCCTTGACCTGGGAGGCGGCCTGCGCCACCTTGTCCACCGCCGCATGCTTGGCGCTGCCGTTGGTGGAGAACGACAGCATGGCCACGCGCGGCTCTTCCATCAGCAGCTGGCGTGCGCTGTCGGCGGCGGCCAGGGCGATGTCGGCCAGTTCGCTGGCGCTCGGGTCCACCACCAGGCCGCAATCGGAAAAAATCAGCCCGCCCTTGAGCGAGTGGAACGGTTCGCACAGCATCATCAGGAAAAAGCTGGAAACCAGCTTGAAGGAAGGCTGCACGCCGATGACCTGAATCGCGGTGCGCACCACGTCGGCGGTGGTGCGTACCGCGCCGGAGACCGTGCCGTCGGCGCGCCCGGTCTTCACCAGCAGGTTGGCGCAGACCAGCGGGTCGCGCGCGGCGCTGGCGGCCTGTTCTTGCGTCATGCCCTTGTGCCGGCGCAGTTCGAACAGCGCCTCGGCCAGCTCCGCCTGCAACGGGGCGTCGGCAGGGTCGTGAAAATCGATGCCGCTCAGGTCGAGGCCGCGTTGCCGCGCCAGTGCCTCGATGGCGGCGCGGTCGCCGACCAGCACGATGCGCGCGATGCCCTCGCGCGTGGCCCGGACTGCGGCGTCGAGCACGCGTGGGTCCTCTCCCTCGGAAAGGGCGATGCGGGCGGGGGCGTGGCGGGCCTGCTCGATGATGCGGGTGAGTGCTCTCATGGTGGGGACTCCTGATAAAACCATTTCCGACAAGGAAAAAAAGGGCCGGAACCCGGTGCGAGGGATGCCCGGGCCCCGGCTAACACTCAACATGGATTGAGTAGGAGGATGAAAGGGTCGAAGTCATTGCCTCGGGATGCACCCCTGCTGATCAGGTCGGGGTGCGTCCCGTCTTACTTGCTCACACGTAATCCTTGTACTTGTCGAGGAATCGAACCGGCTTGGACAGCGCGTCGCGGCGGAAGGGGTCGCCCAGCTCGCGGGTGCACATGATCTCGATGATGCAGGTCTTGCCATGGTTCATCTGCAGGTCGATGGCCTTCTTCAGCGCCGGGCCGACGTCCTCGAGGCGGTCCACGGTGATGCCTTCGGCGCCCATGGCGCGGGCGATCTCGGCAAAACTCTGGTTGTCCAGCTCGCCGGCAACGAAGCGGCGGTTGTAGAAATCGACCTGGTTCTTCTTCTCGGCCCCCCACTGGCGGTTGTGGAACACCACCGCGGTCACCGGGATGTTGTGGCGCAC
>NZ_JBYSWM010000051.1:0-7817 GCF_058781125.1 Pseudogulbenkiania sp. FW507-F1
AGGGAAGGGGGCGGCGGCCGGGGCATAAAAAAAGGGCCTGTCCGGGAGAGTCGGCAGGCCCTGCAAGGAAGCAACAAGCAACAAAAACGGGGGGATCAGCGCACCGCCAGTGCGCTGGCCTCGCGGGCCAGCTGGGTGATGCGTTCCCAATCCTGCGCGGCGAGGGCGTCGGCCGGGGTCAGCCACGAACCGCCCACCGCCAGCACGTTGGGCTGGGCCAGGTAGGCCGGCGCGTTGCTGGCGTCGATGCCGCCGGTCGGGCAGAAGCGCAGCTCCGGCAGCGGGCCGGCCAGCGCCTTGAGCAGCTTGATGCCGCCCACCGCCTCGGCCGGGAACAGCTTGAGGATGTTGAAGCCTTCGTCCTGGGCGTGCATCGCCTCGGACGGCGTGGCCACGCCGGGGATGAACGGCACGCCGGAGGCGCGCGCGGCGGCGGCCAGCTCCGGGGTCAGGCCCGGGCTGAGGCCGAACTGGGCGCCGGCGTCGAGCGCGGCTTCCAGGTGAGCGCGGGTGCGCACGGTGCCGGCGCCGACCAGGGCGTCAGGCACTTCGTCGCGGATGCGGCGCATCGCGGCCAGCGCGGCCTTGGTGCGCAGGGTGATTTCCAGGGTGCGGATCCCGCCGGCAACCAGCGCGCGGGCGAGGTCGACCGCCACCGCGGCGTCGTTGACCACGATCACCGGCATCACCGGGCTTTGGCGTAACAGAGTCAGTGCATCCATTGCTTTCAATCTCTCCACAGGGGGTGGTGGAAGGTCATCGCGCCGTGTTCGGCGACGTCGGCCAAGGTGCGCATGCCGGCGAACAGTTCGCGGCCGACGCCGAAATCATTACCTG
Source organism: Pseudogulbenkiania sp. FW507-F1 (assembly GCF_058781125.1). Lineage (NCBI taxonomy): Bacteria > Pseudomonadati > Pseudomonadota > Betaproteobacteria > Neisseriales > Chromobacteriaceae > Pseudogulbenkiania > Pseudogulbenkiania sp. FW507-F1. The sequence continues at coordinate 838 of NZ_JBYSWM010000051.1, forward strand.
CAAGGTTGGCCGAAACCACCTCGCGTGCGGCCCATTCGGCCTCCGCCACCAGCGCGGTCAGCTCGCCGCTGTTGGCGTCGACGCGCACCAGGTCGCCGTCGCGCAGCTTGGCGATCGGGCCGCCGGACACCGCTTCGGGCGAGACGTGGATCGCCGCCGGCACCTTGCCGGAGGCGCCGGACATGCGGCCGTCGGTGACCAGCGCCACCTTGAAGCCGCGTTCCTGCAACACCGCCAGCGTCGGCGTCAGCTTGTGCAGCTCCGGCATGCCGTTGGCGCGCGGGCCCTGGAAGCGGATCACCGCGACAAAGTCGCGCTCCAGCTCACCGCGCTTGAACGCGGCCAAGAGTTCGTCCTGGTCGTGGTAGATCACCGCCGGCGCTTCCACCACGCGGTGTTCCGCCTTGACCGCCGAGACCTTGATCACCGAGCGGCCGATATTGCCCTTGAGCACGCGCAGGCCGCCGTCGGCCGAGAACGGCTCCGCCGCCGGACGCAGCACGCCGCTGTCGTGGCTCGTGGCCGCCGCCGGACGCCAGGCCAGCTGGCCGTCGTCGAGCCACGGTTCCGTGGTGTAGGCGCGCAGGCCCGGACCCATGATGGTGGTGACGTCCTCGTGCAGCAGGCCGGCGTCGAGCAGCTCGCGAATCAGGAAACCCATGCCACCGGCGGCGTGGAAGTGGTTCACATCGGCCTTGCCGTTGGGGTAGACGCGTGCCAGCAGCGGAATCACCGCCGACAGCTCGTCGAAGTCGTCCCAGTTGATGTCGATGCCGGCGGCGCGGGCGATCGCCACCAGGTGCAGCGTGTGGTTGGTCGAGCCGCCGGTGGCCAACAGGCCGATGATGCCGTTGACCACCGCCTTCTCGTCGACGAGGCGGCCCACCGGGGTGTAGTGCTCGCGGCCCGGGCTGATCGCCACGGCACGGTGCGCGGCGGCGCGCGTCAGCGCTTCGCGCAGCGGTGTGCCCGGAGTGACGAAGGCGGTGCCCGGCAGGTGCAGGCCCATGATCTCCATCAGCATCTGGTTGGAGTTGGCGGTGCCGTAGAAGGTGCAGGTGCCGGGGCCGTGGTAGCTTTGCGCCTCCGATTCCAGCAGCACGTCGCGGCCGACCTTGCCCTCGGCGTAGAGCTGGCGGATGTGCGCCTTCTCGTCGTTGGACATGCCCGTGGTCATCGGCCCGGCCGGCACGAACACCGCCGGCAGGTGGCCGAAGGTCAGCGCGCCGATCAGCAGGCCCGGCACGATCTTGTCGCACACGCCCAGGTAGAGCGCGGCGTCGAACATCTGGTGCGACAGCGCCACCGCGGTGCTCATGGCGATCACGTCGCGCGAGAACAGCGAGAGTTCCATGCCGGCCTGGCCCTGCGTCACGCCGTCGCACATCGCCGGCACGCCGCCGGCGAACTGCGCGGTGGCGCCGGCCTTGAGCGCCTCGTCCTTGATCCAGGCCGGGAACGCTTCCAGCGGCTGGTGCGCCGACAACATGTCGTTGTAGGCCGAGACGATGGCGAGGTTGGGCCGGCTGGCTTCCTTCAGATGAATCTTGACCGTGTCCGGCATGGCGGCGAAGGCGTGCGCCAGGTTGGTACAGGACAGCTGGGTGCGCTCCACGCGGCCGCGTTTGGCGGCGGCGTCGAGATGCTGCAGGTAGGCCGCGCGGCGCGGCTGGCTGCGGGCAACGATACGGGCGGTGACGTCGGCGATGACGGGATGTAAGGCCATGGTGTAATCCCGGTGGGTAATGTGCGATGAATGGTAGTTTTACTACAGTCAAAATGCAATACGTTGCAGCGGGTTTCTCGCTGCGGTTGTGGTGCAAATGCTGAAAACCATTGCTTATAAAGGATTTTCGTTGATTTCCATGTTGCTTTGCAGCATCGAAATTGTTGTCTTTGGCCGTGTAATTGCCGTAGACAGCGGCACGTCGAATGGTAATATAACTACATCACAACCCACTGTGCGAGAGAACACTCAGGATGGACAACGCTAATCTGCACACCCCGGCCTTCGACATGGTGCTGTTCGGGGGCACCGGCGACCTGGTCATGCGCAAACTGCTGCCGTCGCTGTACCAGGCTCATGCCGCCGGCCTCTTGAACGAAGAAGGCCGCATCCTGGCGCTGGGTCGCCGCGACATGGCGCGCGAAGACTACCTGGCGATGGTGGAGAAGAGCGCGCGCATCCACATCAAGGAATACTTTTCCGACGCCGCCTGGCAGGGTTTTCTCGCGCGCGTGGACTACCTCAAGGTAGATGCCGCCACGCCGGAACACTACCCGGCGCTGGCCGAGGTGCTGCAGCAGCACAACGAGCGTGTCGCCGTCTGTTACCTCGCCACCGCGCCGGACCTGTTCGAGGGCATCTGCGACAACCTGGCGGCGGTCGGCCTGAACCACGACAAGGTGCGCGTGGTGCTGGAAAAGCCGCTCGGCCACGACCTGGAATCGTCCAACGAGATCAATGAAGCGGTGGCGCGACACTTCAAGGAAGAACAGCTCTACCGCATCGACCACTACCTCGGCAAGGAATCGGTGCAGAACCTGCTGTCGATCCGCTTCGCCAACGCGCTGTTCGAGCCGCTGTGGCGCCGCGAGTGGATCCACGACGTGCAGATCACCATCGCCGAAGAGCTCGGCGTCGGCACGCGCGGCGACTTCTACGATAATACCGGCGCGCTGCGCGACATGGTGCAGAACCACCTGCTGCAGCTGTTGTGCATCGTGGCGATGGAGCCGCCGGCCAACCTCGGCGCCGACGCGGTGCGCGACGAGAAACTCAAGGTGTTGAAGGCGCTGCGCCCGTTCGGCGAGCAGGACGTCGCCGCCAAGACCGTGCGCGCCCAGTACAAGGCCGGCGCCGCCAACGGCCAGCCGGTGGTGGGCTACCTGCAGGAGCAGGGCATCCCCGTCAGCAGCCAGACCGAGACCTTCGTCGCCATCAAGGCCGAGATCGACAACTGGCGCTGGGCCGGCGTGCCGTTCTACCTGCGCACCGGCAAGCGCATGCAGGAACGGCTGGCCGAGATCGTGATCAACTTCCGCGACGTGCCGCACCACCTGTTCCCCAGCCCGATGGGCCTGAACACCGCCAACCGCCTGGTGATCCGCCTGCAGCCGGAAGAAAGCATCCGCCTCTACTTCCTGTCCAAGGAGCCGGGCGACACCCAGCGCCTGCAGCCGGTGCACCTCAACCTCGACTTCCACGAATCGTTCAAGGTGCGCCGCGCCGACGCCTACGAGCGCCTGCTGCTCGACGTCATCCGCGGCAAGCTGGCGCTGTTCATGCGCCGCGACGAACTGGTGGAAGCCTGGCGCTGGGTGGAGCCGATCATGGACCACTGGCAGCACAGCACCACCCCGCCCAAGCAGTACACCGCCGGCAGCTGGGGCCCGGCCGCCTCCAGCGCGCTGCTGTCGCGGGATGGGGTGTCGTGGCACGAGGAGAGCTGAGAACTTGTGAATAAATCTGCTGCGCGTCCCTGATCGGGGTTCATGTGCTGCTCGGAATCCTCATGGACCCTGTGTCCATTCCGGTTCCTGTGCTCCAGCCGCCCCTCGCTGACGGCCGCTCGCTACACGTTGAGGACGACTTCTGAGCAAGCGATATGATGCCGCCCCCGGCGGGAGACGGGATGGGCCGGTCGGCAACACCACAAAGAGATAGAAGAGACAGAGACAACACCATGCAATGGTTTGAATTCGATACGCCTGCCGACGCCGCCACGGCGCTGGCCGAGGCGGTGAGCGGCGCGCTCGCGACAGCGATCCGCGAACGCGGCGAGGCGGTGCTGGCGGTGTCCGGCGGGCGCTCGCCGGTGGCCTTCCTGCAAAGGTTGGCCGAAAGCGGCCTCGACTGGTCGCGCGTGACGGTGACGCTGGTGGACGAGCGCCTGGTGCCGGAACACCACCCGGACAGCAACGCCGCGCTGGTGCGCCAGCACCTGCTCACCGGCGCCGCCGCCGCGGCGCGCTTCCTGCCGCTGGCGCTCCACCCCGACGATGCCGCCGCCAGCCTGGCCGCGGCGCGCGCCGCCTGGTGCCAGCCCGACGTCGCCGTGCTCGGCATGGGCGACGACGGCCACACTGCCTCGCTGTTCCCGGCCGCGCCGGAACTCGCTGCCGGGCTCGCGCTGCCGTCGGCCGAATGGCTGCTCACGGTCACCCCGCCGGCGGCGCCGCACACGCGCCTCAGCATGACGCTGGCCGCGCTGCTGGCCTGTGGCCGGCTGTTCCTGGCGATCCAGGGGCCGGCCAAGCGCCGGGTATTCGAACAAGCGCGGCAGGCCGTCGACGACGCACTGCCGATCAGTCATGTCCTGCACCACACGGAGGTACCGCTCGATGTTTACTGGGCGTCCTGATAGCTTTCCCTGGCTGGTCGCCGATATCGGCGGCACCAATGCCCGTTTCGCGCTCTACACCGGCGGCACCGAGCCGGAACAGATCAAGGTCCTGGCCTGCGCCGACTACCCGACGCTGGAAGCGGCGGTGCGCGCCTACCTCGCCGACGTCGGCGCCACGGTGCGGCATGCCTCCATCGGCATCGCCAACCCGGTCACCGGCGACTGGGTGCAGATGACCAACCACCACTGGGCGTTCTCGATCGAAGCCACGCGCCAGGCGCTGGCGCTGGAGTCGTTCCTGGTGATCAACGACTGGGCGGCGATGGCGCTGGCCTTGCCGCACCTGCCGGCCGACGCGCTGATCAAGGTCGGCGGCGGCGAGGCCGTAGCCGGCGCACCGTGCGCGCTGATCGGCCCCGGCACCGGGCTCGGCGTCTCGGCGCTGGTGCCGCACGCCCACGGCGCCACCCCGGTGCCGGGCGAGGGCGGCCACGTCAGCTTCGCCCCGTTCGACGAGCGCGAGGCGCAGATCTGGCACTTCGCGCGCGAGCGCTACGGCCACGTCTCGGCCGAGCGCCTGCTGTCCGGCCCCGGCCTGGTGCTGATCTACCAGGCGCTGGCCGCGCTGGCCGGCGAGGAGGCCGAAGACCTGCGCGCCGCCGACATCTCCACCCGCGCCCTGTCCGGCGAATGCCCGCGCTGCCGCGAGACGCTGGACGCATTCTGTGCCATGCTCGGCACCGCGGCGGCCAACCTGACGTTGACGCTGGGCGCCCGCGGCGGGGTCTACCTCGGCGGCGGCATCGTGCTGCGCCTGCTCGACTACTTCCAGAGCTCGCCGTTCCGTGCCCGTTTCGAAGACAAGGGGCGCTTTTCCGGCTACCTCGCGGCGGTGCCGGTGTACATCATGACGCACGCCATGCCGGCGCTGTTGGGCGCCACCGCCGCGCTGGCCGCGCACCTGGAGGAGCAGCATGCTTGAACGAATCCGCAATCAGCTGGGCAGCCTGTCGGCGGCCGAACGCAAGGTCGCCGACCTGGTCCTGGAACAGCCCTACACCATGATGCAGGCGGCGGTGGCCGACATCGCCGCCAGCGCCGGGGTGAGCCAGCCCACGGTGATCCGCTTCTGCCGCTCGATGGGCTGTACCGGCTTGCCGGATTTCAAGCTCAAGCTGGCGGGCAGCCTGGTCACCGGGGTGCCGTACGTGCACTCCAGCGTGCGCCCGGAAGACCCGACCTCCGAGATCGCCGCCAAGGTATTCGACAACACCGTGTCGGCGCTGCTCAAGTGCCGTAACGACGTCAACCCGGCGGCGGTCAACGCCGCGCTGGAGCTGTTGGCCAACGCCAACCGCATCGAGTTCTACGGCCTGGGCAACTCCGGCATCATCGCCGCCGACGCCCAGCACAAATTCTTCCGCTTCGGCATTCCCACCGTGGCCTACGCCGACACCCACACCCAGATCATGGCGGCCTCGGTGCTGGGCGAGGGCGACGTGCTGGTGGCCATCTCCAACTCCGGCCGCACCGTCGAGCTGCTCGACGCGGTCGAGGTGGCGCTGCACGCCGGTGCCAAGGTGGTGGCGATCACCGCCAGCGGCTCGCCGCTGGCGAAGCAGGCCACGGTGACGCTGGTGGCCGACGCCCCGGAAGACACCGAGACCTACAGCCCGATGATCTCGCGCATCGTGCACCTGGTGCTGATCGACATCCTCGCCGTCGGCGTGGCGCTGCGGCGCGGGCCGGGCGTGATCGGCCAACTGGAAAAAACCAAGCTGAGTCTGCGGCCGAAACGCCAGGGCAGCCGGCACGACGACTACTGAGGGGATGGCATGAGCGAACTGACCCGACTGCCCGCTTGGCAACAGCTGTGGGAACACTTTGCCGACGCGAAACAGCTGCACATGCGCGAGCTGTTCGAGAGCGACCCGGAACGCGCCGAACGTTACGCGCTGGAAGTGGGCGGGCTGTTGCTCGACTACTCCAAGAACCGCCTCACCGACGACACCCTGCAACTGCTGATGCAGCTGGCGCGCGAAGCCGGCCTGCCGGCGCGCATCAAGGCCATGTTCAAGGGCGAGAAGCTCAACGTCACCGAGAGCCGCGCCGTGCTGCACGTGGCGCTGCGCAACCGCACCAATTCGCCGATCCTGGTCGACGGCGAAGACGTCATGCCCAAGGTCAACCGCGTGCTGGAACGCATGGGGCGCTTCGCCCACGCCGTGCGCTCGGGCGAATGGCTGGGTTACACCAACCAGCCGATCACCGACATCGTCAACATCGGCATCGGCGGCTCCGACCTGGGCCCGCTCATGGTGTGCAGCGCGCTGCGCCCGTATGCCCACCCGCGCATGAACATGCACTTCGTCTCCAACGTCGACGGCGCCCAGCTCAAGGAAACGCTCAAGCGCGTGCACCCCGAGACCACGCTGTTCGTGATCGAGTCGAAGACCTTCACCACGCAGGAAACGCTGACCAACGCGCTCACCGCGCGCGACTGGTTCGTCGAGCGTGCGCGCGACGAAAAGGCCGTCGCCAAGCACTTCGTCGCGGTGTCGACCAACCAGCAGGCGGTGGCCGACTTCGGCATCGACCCGGCCAACATGTTCGAGTTCTGGGACTGGGTGGGCG
>NZ_JBYSWM010000052.1:0-7036 GCF_058781125.1 Pseudogulbenkiania sp. FW507-F1
CTCCACCCCGCTCCTTCTGGCCCAAACTGGCCCAAACGATTTAACCGAACTGGCCCTACTGCATCGCCCTCCAGCTCACTAATCTGAAGTCGTCAAATGCAGTGGTCCTCCCGCACGGCGCCCGCCGCCGCCACCACACGGACCACCCACAACATCAGAACTGCTTAGGAGAACACGATGTCCCATACCCCAGTGACCGCCGAATTTCTGCAGGCCTTCAGCGACGCCTGGAACCGCCACGATATCGACGCCCTGATGAGCTTCATGGCCGACGATTGCGAATTCCACGCCGTTGCCGGCCCCGACCTGCTCGGCCGGACGTTCCACGGTCGCGAAGCGGTGCGCGAAGGCTTCCAGCTCGCCTGGCAGACCTTCCCCGACGCCGCCTGGCTCGACGGCGATCACTTCGTTCACGGCGATCGCGGCGTCAGCGAATCCACCTTCAGCGGCACCAAGGCCGACGGCACGCGCATCGAGGCACGCATGGTCGACGTCTTCACCTTCCGTGACGGCAAGATTGCGGTGAAAAACGCCTACCGCAAAGACCGCCCGCCGGTCGCCCACGCCGGCAACTGAGCCCGGACTCACATCGCGTCAACATCAAGGAGTCCGAGCATGGATACCCTTACCCAAAAGCGCGCGGTGAACACGGGCCGCGCCACCGGCCCTTCCACCGCCTACGACCCGGCCTACGACCCGCTGATCGCCAGCACCCCGGGCCAGGGCCGTGATTACGCCCCGACCTACTGGATCGGCACCGCCGGCGACCCGCCGCCCGATGACGGCCCGATCACCCACGACATCGACGTCGACGTCGCCATCATCGGCTCCGGCTTCACCGGTCTTACCACCGCGATCTTTCTCGCCCAGGAATACGGCATCAAGGCCACCGTGCTCGAGGCCAACCGCGTCAGCTGGGGCTGCAGCACCCGTAACGGCGGCCAGGCCCAGTGCGCCTCGGGCCGTCTCAAGCGCTCGCAATGGATCGCCCGCTACGGCCTCGACACCGCGCTGCGCATGCACGAAGAAGTCTGTGCCGGCATGGAAACCTTCAAGAACCTGATCAAGGACATCGACTGCGATCCGCAGCCGGGCGGACACCTCTACATCGCCCACCGGCCCAAGGCCATGCCGGCGCTGGAGAAAGAAGCCAAAATACTGCGCGAGGTGTTCAACTACGACGCCCGCATCCTCGATGCCGACACCGTCAAGCGTGACTACGTCGACGACAAGGAAGCCGCCGGCGCCATGCACGAGCCGGAAGGAATCGGCATCCACGCCGGCAAGCTCGCCTTCGGCTACCTGAAGAAGGCGCGCGCGCTCGGCGCCAAGGTGCACCCGTCGAGCCCGGTCATGGGCTGGGAGACCCGCAACGGCGTGCACTACCTCAAAACGCCGGGCGGCATCGTGCGCGCCCGCGCCGTCGGCGTCGCCACCGGCGGCTACACCTCGCAGGGGCTGCACCCGCAGCTGAAAAACCGCCTGCTGCCGATCCTGTCCAACTCGATCGTCACCCGTCCGCTGACGCAAGCCGAGATCGATGCCTGCAACTTCCGCACCACGCAGGTCATCACCGACACCCGCATCCTGCGCCACTACTATCGCCTGATGCCGGATGGCCGGGTACAGATCGGCAGCCGCAGCGCCATCACCGGCCACGATGCGCCCGAGGACAAGTACAAGCAGTTCCTGATCCGTGACCTGCACCGCAAGTTTCCCGCGCTGGAAGGCATCCAGATCGATTACTCCTGGTGGGGCTGGGTCGACGTCAGCCACGACATGATGCCGCGCATCTACCAGCCGGACCCGAAGCAGACGATCTACTACGCCCTCGGCTACGGCGGCAACGGCGTCATGTACTCGGCACAGGCCGGTCGCCGCCTGGCCGCCAGCATCGCCGGCAAGGGCACCCCGGACCTGCCGATCTTCCGCTCCAAGCTGCCGTTCCCGAACGTGCGCGAGGTGGTGGAATCGGAGCTGTTCGCCCCCTTCCGCCGCTTCGGCCAGTGGTGGCTGTACCGCTGGTATCACCTCAAGGACGAAGTCATCTAGGCGCCATTCGCCGATCGCCCGGCCCCGGCCGGGCGCCTGACCGCCGCGCATGTCTCACGCGAGACGTGCCGCCCACCAAGAAAGGAGCACGCCCCATGGCGGCATCGAGCCATATCGATGCCCGATAAACACTGTCAGATCGGCCTTACTGAATCGCCCTGCTGCAATCCATATGGCATATAAATGCCGGTAAATATAATAAATCCTTATTACGATGGAGAAAGACATGTACGGAGCACGCAGTTTCAAGAAGGTTCTCACGTTGTCGGCAACCCTGCTGGCGCTCGGCGCCGGCGGCATGGCACACGCCGAGCAGAAGGAAGTCACCATCGCCTATCAGCAGATCGCCGGTCCGTTGCTGACCGTGATCGCCGATGGCTCGGCGGAAAAAGCCACCGGTTACAAGATCAACTGGCGCCAGTTCGAATCGGGTGCCAAGGTCGGTACCGCCATGGCTTCAGGTGACGTGCAGATCGGCGTCATTGGTTCCAGCCCGCTCGCCGCTGCCGTCAGCCGTGGCCTGCCGCTGCAACTATTCTGGATTCTCGACGACATCAACGAAGCCGAAGCCATGGTGGTGCGCAATGGTTCCGGCATCAACAAGCCGGCCGACCTCAAGGGCAAGAAACTCGGCGTGCCTTTCGTCTCCACCACCCACTTCCACACCATGTTCGCGCTCAAGCTCTGGGGCATCAAACCGAGCGAACTGGAAATCCTCAACATGCAGCCCAACCAGATCGCCGCGGCGTGGGAGCGCGGCGACATCGACGCGGCCTACGTCTGGGACCCGGCACTGGCGCGCATCAAGCAGAACGGCAAGGTGCTGATCACCTCGGGTGAGCTGTCCAAAAAAGGCAAGGCCACCTTCGACGGCATGGCGGTGAGCCGCACCTGGGCCGACGCCAACCCGGCCTTCATGGCGAGCTTCACCAAGGTCATCGCCAACGCCGACGCCGCCTTCCGCGCCAACCCGCAAGCCTGGGGTGCCGACTCCACCCAAGCCAAGACCATGTCCAAGATGCTGGGCGGCACCCCCAAAGATGCTGCCGACGCGGTGAAGCTCTACGCTTACCCGACCCTCCAACAACAGATCTCCCCCGCCTGGCTCGGTGGCGGCAAGACCGGCGGCGCCGTCAAGGCGCTCGTGGCGACGGCTGAATTCCTCAAGGAGCAGAAGCGCATCGACGCGCTGGCCCCGGACTACAGCGCCTTCGTCACGTCGAAGTACGCAGAAGCTGCACTCAAGCAAAAATAATAAGCGCCCGGCATGGGACGCCCGGCCGGGCGTCCCAAAGGACCGAACCAGATCTGAGGAGAACTCTCATGCAAGAGCTTAACGTCAGCAATGTCAGCGTGCGCTACCCGGGCCGGCGCCCGGGCGAGCAGGTCCATGCGCTCGACAACATCAACCTCTCCATCAAGAGCGGCGACTTCGTAGTGGCACTGGGCGCGTCCGGTTGCGGCAAGACTACCTTGCTGAGCCTGATGGCGGGCTTCATCTCCCCCACCGAAGGCAACATCACGCTGGGCGGCAACAAGGTCATGGGCCCGGGCTCCGACCGCGGCGTCGTGTTCCAGAAACACGCCCTGCTGCCCTGGCTCAACGTCATGGAAAACACCGAATTCGGCCTCAAGCTGCAAGGCGTGAGCAAGGAAAAACGGCGCGCGCTGGCCGCCAAGAACCTGGCACTGGTCGGCCTGCAGGACTTTCACAGCCACATGATCTACCAGCTCTCCGGCGGCATGCAGCAGCGCGTGGGCATCGCCCGGGCACTCACCTGCAACCCGGCCATGCTGCTGATGGACGAACCGATGGCGGCGCTCGACGCCCTCACCCGCGAAACCATCCAGGAGTTGCTGCTCGACGTCTGGCAGGAAACGCAGAAGATGTTCTTCTTCATCACGCACAGCGTCGAAGAAGCCCTGTTTCTCGCCAGCCGGCTGATCGTCATGTCGCCGCGCCCGGGCCGCATCACCCACACCTACGAGCTCGACTTCAACCGCCGCTTCCTGGAATGCCGCGACGCCAGGACGATCAAGTCCAGCCCCGACTTCATCAAGATGCGTGAAACCGTGCTTGGCATCATTTATGGCGACGAGCGCGCCGCCGAAGCGAAAGAGGTGTCCCATGTCTAACCTGAAACACGACCCGGAAGTCTCTCTCGGCCGCCAGCGCGGTTCGATCTCGCTGAGCAGCCACCCGGCCAAACCCCACGGCGGCCCAAGCATGCTATCGCAACTGTTCAGCAAGAAATCGGTTCGCCCCGGCGAACAATTCGGCGCGCCCGGTCAGGGCAGCAGCGGTCTCATCAGCTTCGTCACCGTCGCCCTGCTGTTTTCGCTGTGGGTGCTGGTGACCGCCACCGGCTGGGTGTCGCCGCTGTTCCTGCCGTCGCCGCAGGCGGTGTACGACAAGTTCATCCTGGTATCGACCGAGGGCTTCGCCAACGCCACGCTGCTCGAGCATACCGAGACCAGCCTGTACCGCGTGTTCGGCGCCTTTGCCCTGGCCTGCGTCACCGCCATCCCGATCGGCGTGTTGATGGGGGTGAGCCGCGTGGCACGCGGGGTGTTCGATCCGCCGATCGAGTTCTACCGCCCGCTGCCGCCGCTCGCCTACCTGCCGATGGTCATCATCTGGTTCGGCATCGGCGAGTTCTCCAAGGTCTACCTGATCTTCCTCGCCATCTTTGCCCCGATGGCCATCTCGGCGCGTTCGGGCGTGCGCTCGGTATCGATCGAGCAGATCCACGCCGCCTACTCGATGGGCGCGACGCGCATGCAGGTGATCCGCCACGTCATCCTCAAGTCGGCACTGCCGGAAATCTTCACCGGCATGCGCATCGGCATCGGGGTGGGCTGGACCACGCTGGTCGCCGGCGAAATGGTGGCCTCGACCCGCGGCCTCGGCTTCATGGTGCTCAACGCCGCCGAGTTTCTCGCCAGCGACGTGGTGATCATGGGCGTGATCGTGATCGGTCTGTTCGCCTTCACCTTCGACCTGCTGATGCGCTACCTGGAACGCGTGCTGGTGCCCTGGAAAGGCAAGGTCTGACGGCAAACCCGCCGCCATAACATATAGTGCACAACCAGGCGTGGCCATCCTCCCCGGGCGGCCACGCTCCTTCCCCAACCACCCTCAACCCCACGGGAACACGATGAAACGTTGGAATCTGGCAGCAAGCAGTCTGGTTTTTCTGATCACGGGCATGGCCTGGGCCGGCGACGCTCCGGTCGCCAAGACCCAGGGCGTGCTAACCGACACGCGCGGCATGACGCTCTACACCTTCGACAAGGACGTGGCCGGCAGCGGCAAGAGCGCCTGCAACGGCGAATGCCCCGCCATCTGGCCCCCATTGCACGCTGACAGCGGCGCCACTCCGGCAGGCGAGTTGTCCGTCATCACCCGCGACGACGGCAGCAAGCAGTGGGCGTACAAGGGCAAGCCCCTGTATTACTTCGCGAAAGACCAAGCGGCAGGCGACACCCTGGGAGACAACGTCAAGAAGGTCTGGCACCTGATCCGGGAATAATCCGCTCCAGCACACCCACCCGCGAAGAGACGATTCTCATGCTCCAAGAAAAAAAACGTTACGCCGTATTGGCCGCCCTTTTTCTGACCGGGCTGGCGCACGCCGCACCGGCCTTCGACGGCCAGATCCGCAACAACACCCTGGCCGTCAACCCGGCCGAAACCCTCGCCCTGGCCGCCAAGAGCGACAGCGACAAGGTCTACGTCTACGACCTGCGCTCCGGCAAAATGCGGCAGGCGCTGGAAGGCTTCATCTCGCCCCGCAATATCCTGTTCTCGCCGGATGGCCAGTCCTTCTACATCTCGGACAGCACCAAGGGCACCATCGAAAAATGGGACAGCGCCTCGCTGACGCGTTCCGCCTCCATGGCCGTCGGCCCCGGCGCCTTCGGCACCACGCTGAGCCGCGACGGCTCGCGGCTGTTCGTCAACAACCAGGCCACGAGCACGGTCACCGCCTTCGATCCCGCCACGCTGCAACCGCTCGCCGTGATGACGGGCTTTGCCCAGCCCCGGCAGGGCATCAAGCTCTCGGCGGACGACAAGGCCCTGTTCGTCACCAACTTCCTGGGTGACAAGATCACCGTGGTCGAGCCCAGCGGCTTCAAGCCCCTGGCCGAGATCGGCGGATTCAACAAGATCCGCGCCATCGCCATCTCCCACGACGGCAAGACGCTGTATGCCGCCAACAGCGGCAGCGACACGCTGGCCGAGGTGGATGTCGAGGGCCGCTACGTGCGGCGCAGCGTGAAGGTCGGCAGCGACCCTTACGGTGCCGCCTTAAGGCCGGATGGACGTTTTCTGTATAGCGGCAACCTCAAGGGCAACTCCATGACGATCGTTTCCCTGCCGGACTTCAAGGTCACCGGGGAAATCGGCGGGCTGCACGGTCCCCGTCAGGCGATCACGTTCAGCCACGACAGCCGCAAGGCCTGGGTGCTCAACGAGGATGTCAGCATTGCCGAAGTCGATCTGACTGCGCGGCGGATCACCCGTACATTGACCCCCGGCAGCTGAGCGGCAAGCGGGGCACTGCGAGTGCAGGCCCCGCTTGCCTCCGCCCTACCAGGGTGGGGCGATAGCGTAGCCGACACCCGCTGGCCGCGCCCGCTCCACCCCCACCCGCACTCCCCCGGGGGCGGTTCCGGCATCGGAGGCATGCATTCACACCGATCCAGCACGCTTGCGCTCGGTGACACTGCCGCCCTCATCCGCCCGGCTCCCGGCCACGATCTTCTTGTTACGGTCGACATACCGCTGGCACACCCGGACCCGGAACATCGCCGCGCCGGGGACGACGGCGCACGGTTCCCCCTCAGTCAGCCCGCCCGGGTTTGAAAAGGTTGGCCGAAGAACACTACCGCCCACCCCGAAACACCCCCGGCAGTAAGGCGAAGACGGCGCGATGCTTTCTGGCCAGAACAAGCCAAGCGCGTTAGCATCCATGTCGAT
>NZ_JBYSWM010000053.1:0-6750 GCF_058781125.1 Pseudogulbenkiania sp. FW507-F1
TTTGCTGTCGCCCAGAGGTGCCCCGCGTTACGTCAGCAATCGGGCGGGTAGCTGTCGTTGCCTGTAGGTTCGATCTGAATAGCCCCTTTTCTCTGTCACCCGTACAGCTCCCGACCCAATGTGGACGGTCGGCGATTGGAAAAGCGGACACTCAACGTGCGAGCTAAGGCCGCGGCCCCTTCAGGGACGTCGGCCTTCAGCGAGTGGTTAGGTGTCCGTGCGCCCTTGGTGCCGCAGGACGACATGCGTGGCTTTCTCCGACGCTACGAATTCAACGCATTCGTATCCCAGAGCCCGCAAGTCAACCCCTTCGAACAGTGATTCTCCCCGCCCGAGCAGGACCGGCGCGATAGCAATGTGCAGTTCATCAATGAGGCCCTCACGAAGGTACTGCTTGACGGTGTCCGGCCCACCGCCGATACGCACGTCCATTCCGGCAGCGGCCTCGCGTGCACGGTCGAGCGCCTCGTGAATGCCCCCTGTGATGAAGTGGAACGTCGTGTCGCCTTCCATCTCGATGGGGGGACGAGCATGATGGGTCAAAATGAAGACTGGAACGTGATACGGTGGATTATCTCCCCACCAGCCTTTCCAGTTTGTGTCCGGCCAGTCCCCACGAATGGGGCCGAACATGTTCCTCCCAAGAATCCAGGCCCCGACATTTTGAAAGCCACGGGCGGCAAAATCATCGTCAACCCCGGTCGTACCGCCGTCCTTGCCGAACAAGGCCCGCTGGAACGTGCGTGTTGGAACTAGCCACTGGTGCAGTTCCGTCCCGCCAACGCCGAGCGGATTGTTGATGTCTTGATTCAGTCCTGCTCCGTATCCGTCGATCGAAATGGTGAAGCCCTCAACGCGAACTCGTGTCATCGTTTGCCTCCGTTTAGACGCCTAACAGGTAATCAACGGACGCCTGCGTCCGGACATACTTATTTTAGTGGGACAGATTTTGTTGCGCGTAAGCTATTGTTTTCACTGCGAGTCCCTTCCGAGCTGTCTCGACATTACGGTTAATGCATCGAACACCAATGAAGGCAGTAAATCCGCATCAATGCCCGGTTTGGAGAAAGGCCAGAAACAACGCTCAACGACCGCGACTGGCAGGGCGCAGCCGTAGCGAACATCATCCAGAAAGCAGCCCTTGCGTTTTCATCTGTCGGCTATCGGGATCCGACATGGAAATCCCACTCTCGGCCATGACCGTATGTACGGGGAAGCGCTCCAAAGCGGCCAATCAATAATGATGTCAACGGTGAAATCGGCTACTCAGGTAGAGTCGCTTTGTCACATTTTTGGCGGCCAATTATGCGTCTCCGCCTGGCAGTCCTTGCACCAAGTGTACAGTGCCTCATACATCACCAGCCCGTGCTGCAGCATCTCGTGAGCGTCGGCATAGACCTGGGACAGCCCGAGAGAGAGGGCGTATAGCCCTGCGGATTGCGGGGTCAGATCGAGCCGCGAGGTGTCGGCTCCGCGCACGATGACGGCAAGCTGCTGCAGCGCCGGATCGTCGGTAAGTCCGTACTGTTTCAGGAAGGCATCGAAGCTGCACAGTTCGCCCTCATGCGAAAGCTCGACACTAGGAATGTCGCACGGGATCGCTCCCGTCTCTGCCGCCACCTTCAGCACATCGGCCGGCGGTACGAACAGAAACTCGGGTGACTTGTCGATAAAGCGTGTAATGAGCCAAGGGCAGGCTATGCGGTCGATCTTCGGCCGCTCGCGAGTGATCCACTTCACCATGCCTCCTATTGCAGCTGCTGCCTGGAACGGTACGGTTCCACCTGCACATCGGTGATGTCCATGCCGTTATCCCGAAAAATCAGCCCCTTGCCTTCCCGCACGATTGCTACGCACTGCTCAGGCGCACCCAGTGGCACGCTCAGACATAGCCGGTTGTCGTGAATCGACCAGCGCCCCTTGCGGGGTCGCCCCATTTCGACGCCATCGATGCTCCCGTCAGGCTTTAGGTGATAGGTCCAGTGATGGCCATCCGTGGCTACCTTGCCAACGAAGGTCTTGTTAATTTCTGCGCCTGACAAGGTATGCCGACTCAGTGGTTGCGCAGCCATGGCGACACTTGAGGCCATGGCGAAGCCGGCCGCTACCATCCAAACCCTTACGCATTGCCGGCCACGGCACTGAACCGCTGCTGCACGGCCGGCCAGTTGATGTTCTGCATGAAGGCATCGACGTAAGCACCTGCCTTTGCGCCGTAGTCCATGTGGTAGGCGTGCTCGTACATATCCAGCGCCAGGATCGGCGTGGCACCGGCCAAGGTATGGGCATGGTCGGATGCCCATTGGTTGATCAGTTTGCGGTCGCGTGGTGACCAGGTCAGCAATACCCAGCCCGAACCGCCGCCCAGTGCCTTGCCCATGGCGCTGAATTCGGCGGCCCAGCGTTCAACGCTGCCGAAGTCGCGAGCCAGGGCATCGGCGAGGTGGCTGAGTGGTGCACTGCCAGCTCCGCCCAGGCTGTCGAAATACAGCTCGTGCAGGATCATCGAATTGGCGGCGATCAATTCTTCGCGCTTCAGACCATTGAGTTCGAACACGGCAGCGCTGGTGAAGTCCAGGCCCTGCAAGCGTGTGCTGATGGCGTTCAGGCGTTTCACCGCGCCGCTGTAGTTGTTCTCGTGGTGGCTGCGGATCAGCTGTTCGGATAGCCCGTTGAGGCTGGCGGGGTCGCAGGCCAAGGGCTGGATCTGGTAAGTCATGGGCACTCTCCTCTCGGTTGATGTCAGTGGTGCAACAGCGGATACAGCAGCAGGCCGATCGCAGCAGCGCCAACGACGATCACCGGCTCTTGCAGCTTCTTGAAGCGCCACAGCAACAGGATGGTGACGATCGCCAGCAATACGGTTGGTACATCGACCAGCGAGCGTTTTGCGATCACGATGACCGAGCCGGTGATCGCGCCCACGGCCGCCGCAGTGATGCCGTTCACGAACGCCACCACCCCCGGCAACTTGCCGTACTTCTTGAAATACGGTGCGGGCAGCACGGTGAACAGGTAGCACGGCAGGAAGGTGCCCAGCGCCGCCACGCACGCACCGGGAAAACCCGCGACCAGATAGCCGATGAAGCCCACCGTGATGACCACCGGCCCCGGCGTAATCATCGCCACGGCCACGGCATCGACGAATTGCTTGTCGTTGAGCCAGTGGTGCTCGGTCACGACGCCTCCGTAGAGGAATGGGACGATCGCCAGCCCTGAGCCGAAGACAAATGCGCCGGCCTTGGTGAAGAAGAGGCCGATCTGGCTCAGCAGCGACAGATCCAAGCCGGCCAGCAGGTTGCTGGCAGCTGGCACCTGGGCGGTAGCGACCGCATTTAGACTGCCTTTGCCCAGCCATTTGGGCGGCGCGCGCCAGAACCAGCCCAGCACCCCGGCCGCCACAAACAGCCAGGCGATTTCCGACTCGGTGATGACCGTCACGGCGAGGAGGGTCAGGTAGATGGCCCACAACAGTTTGTCCTTGCCGACGCTCTTGGTGGTGAGCTTGTGGGCGCTGATCGCAATGATGCCGATCACGGCGGCGCCGACCCCGTAGAACACGGCTTGCATCCATTGCAGCCCGCCAAACTGCTGGTAGGCCCAGCCCAGTGCCACTACCATCAGAAACGAGGGCATCACGAAAGCCAGCCCGACCAGCGTGGCGCCCAGAGTGCGGTAATGCACATAGCCGAGATAAATGGCGGTTTGCGCGGCCAGCGGCCCGGGGGCGAGCTGGGCCAGCGCTAACCCCTCCTTATAGTCGGCCTCCGTAATCCAGCCATGGCGCTCAACCAGGTCGCGGTGCATGTAGCCGACCAGAGCCACCGGGCCACCGAAGCCGAAGGTGCCAAGGCGCAGGAAGTACAGCACCAGCTGCCACAAGGTGTAGGCTGGATGCGTACTGATGGGGATGGTATTGCTGGTATTGCTCAAGGTGATCTCCTGCTACAGAAGTGTTGCAAGGGGGCCTTACGGTCTGGCCGCGCCCTGGAAGTGGGTATAGAGCGAGTCCAGGACGTTGCTGATGTCGGCCAGCAGCAGGTCATCGTCTGCGATCCGGCTGCGTGCGCCACCCAGTACAGCCTCGAAGCCGACACCCTCGGGCACCACGCTGCCGCCGACATCGAGTGCGTGCACCAGCTCGCCGAGTCGGGCCAAGGCCGGGTCGTGCTCGAAGCCGAAACTCGCCAGTAGCACCTCGAACGTCACCCGCTCTCCGATATGGGAAAACGTCGCCCCGTCGAAATCGAAACCCAGCGCCTCCACCGGGCAAGCGTAAACGTCGGTCAGCCAAATGAAACGTGCAGCGGGGTCAATGAAGCGACGGATCAGCCAGGCCGAGGCGACACGATCGACCCACGGGCGGGCTCGCGTAGCCCATAGCCGCTTTTGGTAGCCGGCCGGGTTGAGACGGGGGATGTCTCCGCCAACCGCCAATGGCTCATCTGGCGAGTAGTGGCTGGTCAGTTGCCTTTCCGCGTCGTTGCATTGCCGACGGGCCAACTCCAGCGGATCGCCGGCAAAGAAGTCGATGGCGGCGATCGCTTCCAGCTCCTTGCGCAGCTGGCGCAGACTGCGCCGGGCTTCGCTCTCCGACTCCGGTAGCGGTGCCAGCAGTGCCGCCAGCTCCTCGCTCCATTGCTGATAGGCCTCGCTCCGGTCGAACAGCGCCTGCCATTCCGCCTGGGTTGCGGGGGAGTCTTCCACCACCTGCAGCACGTGGGCCATGCCATCTGCGGCCAACAGCTCATCGCGCAAGTTCGCCAGCGCCTGGCGCAGTTCAGGCCGGGCCGGCAACAGGTAGACGCCATCGCGTAGCGCGGCTGCACCCATCGCTTTCATTTGCCGCCATAGCCGCACACGCAGGGTGCCGTTTTGCCCCGCCACGCTGGTGACCAAAGCGAGCCAGTTGATCTGATTCATTTCACCTCCTTTGCAATGAACATTACACCATTTGTAATGTATGTAATATTACGGTTAGTGCAAAGCTCATTACATTTGCTCGTGATCGGACTGGGAGCCGACACGAGCCTGGACATCCCAAGCTTCAGGAAAGCCTAGCGGTCAGCCCTCGACTTTCTTGTCTTTTCCTATCCCCCCGGATAGGATGTGAAGCCATGAGTACACACACCTCCCACCCCGACATCATCAAGCGGCTCAAGCGAGCCGATGGCCACCTCAAGAGCATCATTGCCATGCTCGAAGAGGGACGCAGCTGCCTGGACATTGCCCAGCAGCTTCAGGCCGTCGAAAGCGCCGTCACCAACGCCAAGAAAATTCTGGTGCATGACCATATCGAGCACTGCCTGGAACATGCGGTGCGCGAGGGCCAGCAAAGCGCGGACGATACCCTGCGCGAGTTCAAAGAGATCACCAAATACTTGTAGCGGACATATGTCCGGCGGGACTACCACCACAACAGGGCAACTACCTGGCAAGTGAGAGATCGCCATGAATTGGAAAGAAGGACTACGCCAGACTGGCGTGCCGGCGGCGCTGGGCGCAGCTCTGTTATTTGGCGCAGGAACGCCGTTTGCCAAACTGCTGCTGCACAACGTCAACCCATGGCTGCTGGCCGGGCTGCTCTACCTTGGCTCTGGCGTTGGCCTGACACTGTACCGTCGTCTGACGCGGGCACCTGCCGTCCGCTTGCCGCGTCATGAAGCCCCATGGTTTATAGGGGCCATCGTGTCGGGCGGTATCGTCGGGCCGGTGTTACTGATGCTGGGCCTGACTGGGATGCCGGCCTCCGGGGCGTCGCTGCTGCTCAATGCCGAGGGTGTGTTCACGGCGCTGCTGGCCTGGTTCGCCTTCAAGGAAAACTTCGACCACCGCATTGCATTGGGGATGGTGGCCATTGTTGCAGGGGCACTGATCCTGAGCTGGCCGGGAGAGGCGCGCTTCGCTGGCATGTGGCCGGCACTGGCGGTCGTTGGCGCTTGCTTCGCCTGGGGTATCGACAACAACCTGACGCGCAAAGTCTCCCTGACGGATGCAACCTGGATCGCCTCGGTCAAAGGATTGGCGGCCGGCTCGGTCAACCTGGCCCTGGCTTTAATGTTGGGAGCTTCTCTGCCGCCGCTGCCCAACCTCGGCGGGGCCATGATCGTTGGCTTCCTTGCCTATGGTGTGAGCCTGGCGCTGTTCGTGGTAGCGCTGCGCCACCTCGGCACTGCCCGCACTGGTGCCTACTTCTCTGTCGCACCGTTCTTCGGTGCCCTGCTGGCATTGACTATGGGGGAGCCGATCACGCTACCGTTGTTGCTTGCCGGTGGATTGATGGCCATCGGCATCTGGCTGCACCTCACCGAACGCCACGAGCACGTGCACACGCACGAAGCGTTGGAACATGAGCACGAGCATGTGCATGATGAGCATCACCAGCACGACCATGACTATCCGATCGCACCAGGCACCAAGCACCGTCATCAGCATCGGCACGACGTGCTGACGCATACCCACCCGCATTTCCCTGACTCACACCACAGGCACAAGCACTGAAACGATACAGGATGGGAGCTTTTACTGGCTCAGAAACAGCTTTGTATTTCGACACCCTTGCTCCGAGTGATCACCCTGATCGTTCAGTGATGCTCGTGAACGTCTGCTTGCCAAAGCGAGATCGACAGCAATGGGTCGGAAGTTCGCGTTCGCTAGATTGAGAGCTGTCGTTCAGCACGACTCGGCCTTGAATGGCAGGTAACCGGTCCATTGCAGACCAATCAGGTCGGCAAGCCGAACGGCGGGAAT
>NZ_JBYSWM010000054.1:0-6529 GCF_058781125.1 Pseudogulbenkiania sp. FW507-F1
GATCCCGCCCGTACCCCATCCTCACAGCCAACCATGGCCCTTGTCGCCGCCATCCCACCCGCAACATATCTGCCAGCTTAACTGGGGTAATTTATTAATACCATAGGCATTACATGATCTACATCAATTATTCTATAGTCATTATGTGGTTCAAATGGAGTTATGTATGACAGGAGGTGGGCAGATCATGGATAGTGGTAATCATCGGATACCTTTTGCTTGGCATTTAAATAATTGGCAGTACAGCGTAAATAGCAAACCTGATCTTGAGGCGAAGGGTGAGAAGGTTTTGCCTAGCGAATATGTGGAAGCAATGTCCAGCTATATTTTCTGCCCGGAATGCACGACTCCACTTGTAAAGGTGCCAAAAAAGAAAGAGAGTTTTTCCAATTCGAGAACCCACCACTATCGTCACAAAAAACAGTTTCGGGAGGTAAAGTGTTCTCTTAGGACTAGCAAACCTCCTGGGCTTAATTATAAAAACGAGGAAGAAGTAAGACGGGCAATTGACAATGAACACTTGGCGATTGTCTCCGGCTGGCTCAGCAACCCTCCAGAGCTAGTCGTCAACGACGAAGAAGCGCTTTTTAATTTGACCGCAATTGAAGATCAAAACGGCCCTGAGACAGATATGCCCATTGGGCGCCATCATGGGGGTGTGGTTAAAGTTCCGAGCAGAATAACTACTGTCCAGGGTATCTGCAGAGACTTCAAGAAAAACCTCAAGAAAGCGTTTTACTTGCCGGGTGGCGCCTATCCTATGTATCTAAAGGACCTGTTAAGGAATGCTGCCTTGATTGGCGGGGAATTGCCGCAAAGCGAAGGCCTATATTTTGGAAGGATTGTTAATTTTCAATCGCTTTCCATGAGAAATAAAATTTCACTTGAAAATCCATTTTACAATAGTATTGACCTTTTTACCGCCCCATCTTTTGATGAGAGGAAATTCATTAATAGGTACAGCATTGGCAGGGTGCTGCTGTTCTCTGCTCGCCCAGCCATTGGCGCGGCAAATATCCCGCGTCCCGCTGTAAAAGGCCTCGTATGGGGGGCATATAGCCTTCTTCCAGCTCAGTACGATAGTTTACTTTTTGATGATGATTAAGTTTTTCAATTTTAATGCAGCACTTTACTGAAGGAGATAGGCATGAATTTACCTGCAACTGGTTGGGCCAATAAGAACGGAACTGCGGATAGAGGTTGCAAGTGTGGGACATGGAAGCAACACTGGGTAAACTTCGCAAAAAAACCTTGGCCAACAACTTGCTCAGTTGATGGTTGTGCCAACTTGGCTACTCTTGGGGCACACGTCTATCATCCCGATGTGGCAGGTGAAAGAATTGTTCCTATGTGTAATTCTTGCAATATGACTACACGAAGTTTCAACCTAAAAGGCAGCATCACGCTACCGAGTGCGAACAAAGCCCTGACCTGTGGCTAACTTTGGCTCGACCAAGGCCGTAATCCGCAGCACCCAGTAGCGCCGCATACCACCCGGCCCCGGACAGGCCGCGTCCACCCGCGCCGTCCGGGCGCCCCAGCGCCACCCTCCGCCGCCCACTCCCCTTGCTCAATCAGTGCTGGCACTGTTGCAAGTACTAGAACTTGCTGTAGACAGAAGCCAAGCTTATTTTTCAAACTGGTGAGGAGGGTAGGTGTCACACTATGTTTCGCCAGGTCATAGCTGGAACTGTCTTTTTTCTACTAGTTGAAGGAGCTGTAGGCTCTCCAAGTGACCGCTGCGAGGATGGGGGGCTCGTTCAGGGGCCATGCCTTACCATTCGAGGGGAAATGAGTGTTTGGAATGGCTGGCCGCCTTATCTGCGCATCGAATCGGGCGGCCGAGTCTACGGTGTAGGGCCAGTTGAGAATGAGATATTCCCCGCTGCATGGACGACTTTCATGCCGACAGCGGTGCGTGGTGATTTTCGTGTTTGTCCACTAGGAACAGAGTCAAATACGCCCTACCTGGTGAAGCCTATTGCGCTCTATTGCATTGAGTCGGCTGTAAACGCAGAGCGACAGTCAGAAGAAGGAGCACGGTGGGTGCCAATCAAGTAACAATGAGTCTCCGCCCCTTTGGCTAATCCAAGGCCGTAGCCCACCCACGCCGGCCAGCGGCCCAGCGTCACCCTCCACCGCGCCCGCCCGATCCCGCCAGCACTCCATCTCCTCAGCCAACCCTGGCACCTATCGCGGCAGATGATTTTTGTTTATGATATACAGATATCCAATGTCATGAAGCTAAGCAGATCAGGGCTAGCAGCCCCGTGCCATTGGTCATAATGCAAAAAAATACGCCAGTAAGGGCGTCTATTTCTAGATATAAGGAAGGGTAGTGGTATGCGTTGGAATTTAGTTGCAGCATCTTTTCTGGTTGTTTCTGTCGGTGCACACGCTGACGAGATGGAAGATTTCATCATAAATACAGTGACTCCAAAATCTTCCGAGTGGAGTGCCACAAAATCTGATCCGCTTGGTCTTGGAGCTTTTGGGATAAAAAAATACGACTGGCGTGCCAATGCGGGAAATGATCGTGTAGTTTTATTCGTTGATCCTGAAGATAAGCTTTCACCAGCTGAGAAGCGTAGTAGTGATGCTCGGGCAGCTTCTGGAAACTGCAAAGACTTTAATAGTAAAACGGATGTGGGTAATGAAAAGACCCCATATCTTGGTTGGTCTTCAGAATGTAGATTGGGTAGTGGAGGGGTATTGTACCTTAGCCACTTTGTCTACACCACAGAAAAAGCTGGTTATAAAATATCAAGAATTTGGCGTGGCCCGAAAAGTGATGAGTCTACTCAGGAGTGGCAAAACACCATTAATAAAATTGTTTCAAGGATAAACCAGTAATCTTACAAATTTAAATGGCGTGGCTAAGGAAGAATTTTCCCCAAGGCACGCCCTTCAGGTGTAGCGGTTTTCCGCACATAAGCCCGCAACCCACAATGGCCCGTAAACCACTTCATAACTTATCCGTTGCGATAGATATAACTTCTCTGAAGAGAGGCTTGATGAAAAACATATTTGCATGTTTGCTGGTTTTGTTTTCATTCTCAACTTATGCGGCAGACGTACATACACTGGAGCTTAAATCTTATGAGTCCTGTGGGAAAGATGACTCTATTTGCTTGCCAGCAGAGAAATACACGTTCGTTTTCGCTGCGGAGGATGGCGGGGTAAGAATAAATGAATATTTAAGGGAGGGCGAAACGGTTGAAAACTGGCGTAGAATGCTTACTGTTCGTTATTACAAAAATGCAAAAGAACTGAAAGACGCTGTTAATCCGTACCTGGATCAAATAAAACCATACAGAGTCGTTCCCGTGGATGCGTTTAAAAACAAAAAATCCGCAAACAAGGCAGATCTTATTTTCACGACAATGCTATTGGATCCCAAAGGGGAGTATACCGAAATTGTTGTGCATAGATTTATTGTTACTGATAAGGACGAAGTGCGCTCCGCAGTCATTTCCGAGAGAGTAAAAGGAATGGATCGCGATGCGTTAAAAGCAGCCTGGGGGAGAAGAGGCGCCTACATGGCCGCATTGGGAACAGTTGACATGGCGATTTATTGATGACTACTCAATAAATCACTCTTGCTACATCTAGTCGTTATTTCAACTCCATAACCCGCAACACCTCACAAGATGCACTCGAAGCGCAACGCAGTGCGCCGCATGCAACCCCGCCCCGGACAGGCCATGTCCACCCGAGCCGTCCGGGCGTCCTGCGCGTCACCCTCCGTTAAGTCGCCCCATACCCAACCCCGCCGCGCCTCCCGATCCAGCCGCACACCATCGCTTCGGCCAACCCAGGCCCCCTGTCGCCGCTGACGGGCTTTGTCTATGGTTAACGTACCTTTCCTGCTGAGCAGGGGAGCCCTATAACGCAAAAGAATTCGACATCCAAGGCGGTCACTTTAAGTTGGCCGTCACTAAACGCTCATGCTTCCCCATGAAACCGCAACTCTGCAAACTGGTGTACCTTGTCTCGGCCTTCTCATCATTGATGCTGACGCCGCCGGCTTCCGCGCAGCTATCCGCAGTAGGAATTCAACGGCGCGAGCAGTTGCTAAGCGCACTCCGTCCCGCGTGCGAGCGCATGGTTTTTCAAATTACGACCCATCGAGAGATCACGCTTGCTCTGTCCGCCCGCCCCATCCAGACGTCGGATGTCTGCAATTGTTCTGAGGAAAAAATCTCGTCAGACCCTCGCTTGGAAAAGTTTTGGCCCCTTTCCGAAAGAGACATGAAGGAGCCAATCGAATCCGAACAAGTTAAGTCGTACATCACGGGCCGCATGATCACATCGGTTCTGCAATGCCTTTCACAAGAGTTCGACACCTCGCTTGGAAAGGCTCCACTGCCCTAAGCTGAGCCCCCACTGGGGCACTCGAAGCGACACGCAGTGAGCCGCATGCAACCCAGCCCCGGACAGGCCATCCCTACCCGAGCCGTCCGGGCGTCCCCGCGCCATCCGCCACAGCACCGCCCGATCCCACCAGTACCTCATCCCAACGGCCAACCCTGGCCCCTGTCGCCGCTGACGGGTTTTGTCTATGGTTAACGTACGCATCACCGCACGAGCAAAGGTGAGTCTCGGTCCGGTTGCTGCCTGTAGCTGGGGCGTAAAAACCTGAGCAACCGGCTTTAACTGCCAAACCAAAGGAGCATCAAAATGGCTAGAGGTAGTGGTGGCGGTTCCAGCGGAGGCAAAGGCGGGCCCAGTGGCGGGGGAGGTGGCAGTGGTCGAGGCCCTTCGAGCCACCCAGGCCCAGGTGGAAACTGGCCAAGTACGACGGGGAATCCGTCCGGTAGCGGCAGGGGTAATGCGCCGCCTTCCGGTTCAAAACGGTGAAACCCAAACCATACAAATCCAACACAGTGGCCCGAGTAGATGAGGGCCACTGATCTTTTGCGCTAGTCGAGTTCCAAATTCACTGAAATCGATGGCTCGTTCTGGCGCTGACGAATCAGCTCTGCGTCTTCCAGATCCTCGACATAATCCATCAGTTGCTCATAGTGCCTTGCTGATAGCAGGTAGGCTTCCGGCCGGTTATGGTTGATTACGGCCACCGGGGCATCCCCTGCTTCGCGGAGAACGCCGGCAAAGTCACGTTTAAGTTCGGTGACACTGACGGTCATGTCGGCGAGTATCAGGTCCATGAAGACACTCCTGCGAGGATGAGCGGCGTGGTGGCGAAGCTTACGCCTTTTTGTCACGTTGAAGGTCGAGGTAATCGGCCCAGGCCTGGAGCATCTCCCGGCGTTCCTTGAGGTAGCCGGCATGGTTGTAGGCGGCTTTGACCTTGTTCCGCTCCAGGTGCGCGAGCTGGCGCTCGATGATGTCGGAGTTCCAGCCTTGTTCGTGCAGGATGGTGGAGGCCGTTGCACGGAATCCGTGACCGGTTGCCCGGCCTTTGTACCCCAGTATCTCGATCACGCGCAGGATGGTGGTGTTGGTCATCCCGGTATCGTGATTGCGCACGTTCGGGAAAACCCATCGACGCCGGCCTGTCAGCGGCTCCAACTCGCGCATGATCGCCACGGCCTGCTTTGGGAGCGGCACGATGTGGGGATCGCGCATCTTCATCTTCTCGGGCGGTATGCGCCACTCGGCGGCGTCCAGATCGAACTCGGCCCATTCCGCCAGGCGCAGCTCCTGGGTGCGTACCAGGGTGAGCATCTGCAGGTTGACGGCAAGGCGCGTGAGGCCGAATCCTTTATAGGCGTTGAGCGCTTTCAGAAAGCCGGGCAGTTCGTCGGCCGAGAGGTGGGCGTTGTGACGTGTCGGCGGCATTCTCAGGGCGCCGCGCAGGGGGTAGGTGGGGTCGCTGTCGGCGCGCAGCGTGGCGATCGCATGCCGGAAGATGCTGCCGGCCCACTGTCGCACCAGCCTGGCGATGCTCGGCGCGCCGCGCTCGTCGATCTTGCGGATGGCAGCGAGTAGCTGGGCCGAGGTGACTTCGCGGATGGGGAGTTCGCCGTACTCGTCGAGCAGATCGCGCTGCAGGTGCTTTTCAACCTGCTTCCGGTACGTTTCCGACCAGTGCGGCCAGTTGACCACCTTCCATTCCTCGGCCACCACAGCGAGCGTCGAGGCGGTTTCCTTCTGGGAGCGCAGCTTGTCCAGCTTCTTCTCGGCCGTGGGGTTTTTCCCTTCCTTGACCAGCGCCCGTACGCGCTCGCGTTCGGCGCGGGCTTCGGCCAGCGACACGTCGGGGTATTCGCCGATGGTGTAGATCCCGTCCTTGGTCGGCGATGTCCAGTAGCGGTAGCGCCAGAACTTGGCGCCGGTCGGCCTTATCTCGAGGTACAGCCCCTTGCCGTCCTGGAGCTTATACGGCTTGTCGAGTGGCTTGCTGGTACGGATTTTGACGTCGGAAAGCGGCACAGGATAAACCGGATAAGATGTTTCTGTTATCCGGTAATTTATCCGGTTTTTTATCGGATTGCCATGGTGTAGAACGGAGAATTGCGGAGGGAAATTACTGGAAATGCTTGATTTTCAAGGGCTGCAGGGAGGG
>NZ_JBYSWM010000055.1:0-5662 GCF_058781125.1 Pseudogulbenkiania sp. FW507-F1
CGCCGGACAAGGCGCTGCAGTTGCTGCCGGCGTTGCAGCGTGCGGCGGCGGCCCTGGCCAAGATCGAGGCCGAGGCCCAGGCCCAGGCCGGGGTCGGACGCGCAGAGGGGCCGGCACTGTCGGACGCGGATTGATATAAGGAGCGGGTCATGAAAATTATCGTCCTGGGGGCCGGCGTCGTCGGGGTCACGTCCGCTTGGTACCTGTCCCGGCAGGGCCATGACGTCACCGTGATCGAGCGCCAGCCCGAGCCGGCTCTGGAGACCAGCTTTGCCAACGGCGGCCAGATTTCGGTCTCGCATGCGGAGCCGTGGGCCAATCCTCATGCCCCGCTAAAAGCGCTGCGCTGGCTGGGGAAAGAGGATGCGCCGCTGTTGTTCCGCTTGCGCGCCGACCCGGCCTTGCTGGGCTGGACGCTACGCTTCCTGCGCGAGTGCCGTGCCGACCGCTACAAGCAGAATATGCGGCACGTCGTCGCGCTTGCGCTCTACAGCCGGCAATGCCTGAAACAGCTGGGCAGCGAGTTGGCCGGACTCCAGTACGACCGGCTGGAGCGGGGCATCCTGCACGTCTACACCGACCACGCCGAATACGCCAAAGGGATCCAGGCCGCCAGGTTGCTCGGCGAATTCGGCTGTGAACGCCGCCCGGTCTCCGCCGCGCAATGCCTCGAGCTCGAACCGGCGCTGGCCCCCCTTGGCGATCGGCTGGTGGGAGGCGATTTCGCCGCCGACGACGAGTCGGGCGACGCCCGCCAGTTTACCCGGCAGCTCGCGGAGCACTGCCGGCGCGCCGGGGTGCAGTTTGCCTTCGGCCAACCTCTTGTCCGCCTCGAAACGGAGCAAGGGAGGATCGCGGCGGTGGTGACCGCCGACGGGCAGCGCCACGTCGCCGACGCCTACGTCGTGGCGCTGGGGAGCTACGGCCCGGCGCTGCTGCGCCCGCTGGGCATTTCCCTGCCGGTTTACCCGGTCAAGGGCTACTCGGCCACCTTTGCCCTGTCGGAATCGAGTGTTGCCCCCACGGTCAGCCTGATCGACGATGAATACAAGATCGTCTTCTCCCGGCTGGGAAACCGCTTGAGGGTGGCGGGCACCGCCGAGATCGCCGGTTTCAATCACGACCCGAACCCCATCCGTTGCGACCTGCTGGTGCGCCGCACCCGGGAGCTGTTCCCGAAACTCAACGATCAAGGTAATCCCGAATTCTGGAGCGGCCTGCGCCCCGTCACGCCGTCCGCAGTCCCCTTCATCGGCCGCTTGCGCTATCCCAACCTCTGGGTCAATACCGGTCACGGCACCCTGGGCTGGACCATGGCGTGCGGCTCGGCCGCCGCGCTCAGCAGCCTGATGGGCGGCCAGCAGCCACCGATCGATTTCCCGTTTATGGGGTGAGCGGGTTGTTCGGGTTGGGCAGAGGCGGTTTTCGGGCTAAAACCCATACCTGGCGAGAATCCGGTCGACTTCGCCTTGCTGCTGCAACCCCTGCAAGGTGGCGTCGAGCCGCTTGATGAAATCGGCCTTGAACGGCGGGGAGGCGCGGCGGCTGAAGCCCACGTAGGCTTCTTCCCCCGACAGTTCCGCCACCTCGTGCAGCGTGAGTGCATCCAGCTCCGGAAAGTGGGGGGTATCGTTCTTCATGCGCCTCAGCGTGTAACGGATCGACAGGCTGTCGTTGGCGTAGCAGCCGATGCGGTTCAGGGCGAGCTTGCGCAGGTTCACCGCGTTGCCGTTCGCCTCGTCGATCCGCACGGTGTGGTTCTGGCGGGCGGCCACCAGCACCCCGGAGAGGGCGAAGCCGGCGTTGACGCCGATGGTGACGTCGCCGAAATCGCGCGGGAAGCGCTGGCGAGGCTTGCTCATGGTCCTGTCGTTGCACACCACCACCACGCGCTCGCGGTAGAGCGGGATCGAGTAGACGTCGATAAACGTCCGCTCCGCGCGACGG
This sequence comes from Pseudogulbenkiania sp. FW507-F1, assembly GCF_058781125.1. Lineage (NCBI taxonomy): Bacteria > Pseudomonadati > Pseudomonadota > Betaproteobacteria > Neisseriales > Chromobacteriaceae > Pseudogulbenkiania > Pseudogulbenkiania sp. FW507-F1. The sequence continues at coordinate 1,948 of NZ_JBYSWM010000055.1, forward strand.
TATGGCGGAAACAGCGCGAACGCCTCACCGCTCTCCAGCATCGACAGCCCCCGCCGCCACGGCGTCGGCACCAGTTCCAGCTGGTAGCGCTCCGCCATCCTGCTGGCGGCCGCCTGCAGCAGCTCGACATAGACGCCTTTGAACTGGCCATCCTCAAGGTAGGCATACGGAGGGTAGGAGTCGTCCCCGTACAGCACCACCTTCTCGGCGGCATCGCAGGACAGCGTCACCAGCAGGGCCGCCAAGGCGGGGCAGGCGCAAGACTTCACGATGGGCCTCCCTGAACCGATTCGCTGACGCGTTGAGTATAGGTGTGGCGGTCCGTCACGGCCGGACAAGAGCAAGCCGGCAACCTGGCGGAAATCCGTCCCGGCGCCTCTGCCCGTAATGGCGGTGGCCGGTCACGGGGTATGCCAGTAGAAATGGCCGTCAATGGGGGGTGTTTCTTCGGGCGGATGCGCGCAGGGCAGACCCGCCTGTCATTTCATGGGCATCGAAAACCGGATTGATGGCGGGAGTCCATCGTGGATAACGGGACGATGGCGTCAGCGGTCATCCATTGCCCACCTTATAGCCGGGCCTTCGGAATCTTGAATACCCTCTCGACGGGGTATCCGGGGCGGTCGTAATGGATCACCGCCATTTTGTGATGTTCGCACTCGGTGGGGTCGTGCAGGTAGATGAACGCTTTTAACCCCCCATGTTTACCGCGCTGGACGGCCCAGGCGCGAATGAAATCATCACTGTCAAATACGGTCGGCAGGTTGTTTGCAGGCATGGCGGTGTACCCACGGTCTTGTTGATTGTTTTTTAACTATAGGTAACAGCGATTGATACCGAATTGGCCGGGCTTGATGTAACTCAAACTCGCGACAATTAGGCGGATTGCCGCTCGGCGGTCGCCGCCCGGACAAGGGCGGTGTCGGCCAGCTTGCGTGATGTGGCAGGCGTAATGGCGCAGGGCCATAGCGATGGGATGAGCCGGGATGAACTGGGCGGGCTGTGACACTGTTAAACGTTGAGCGATAAGCCACAACCGGCCTGTTCCAGCATCACCAGATTGATTCTCTGGGTTTGTGAATCATCCGCTTCGGTAGGCAGGATCAGCCGTCCTTCCGGTGAGCCTTTCAAGGGCTTGGCGGTCACGGCGAAGGGATGGAAGCCCACGTACCAGCCCAAGCTATTTTTGGCATTGACCCAGCCGCATAGCGAATCGCCATACTGCTCATGGTCAATGGACCATTGCAAATCCCTGAACTGGGCGGAGTCGGGGTCTTTTAGCGAGTCTCGTACAACCTGCAAGTAGGCGGCCTGCTTTTGCTCTCTCTTTTTGTCCTGTTCAGCCTTCTGCCGGGCCAGTTCGGCAACTTTCCGCTCTTGGAATTGTGAGGACGCATCGGGTGGAGAGTCGCCACAGGCGACAAGCGAGATCAAGGTCAGGATAACGAGAAATGACGGTGGGGTCTTCACGTCGAATTCCTTATTACATGCGGTGGGCAAGAGCGGCACCGCCTGGACTTGTTCAGGCCGGTCATGACCGCCTGAGCTCTGCTGTATAACCTCACGATAGCTAAAAAAATCCTGCTCTCAAGCAGGCAAATGGCAGAACCTGGCTCATCTTCCCCGTCAACTCGGGAAGGGCGCTGCTACACGATGATGTCATGACCATGGGCCATTCCAGAACAACCTCCGGGTCACGTCCGAACTGTCAGGCGCAGTCTCGCTGTCCGGCGGGGTGAGGCTTGCCAATCCGTCGCGGGCGGCCACCATTTATCCATTGAGCAATAACGTCACCCCCAACAACACCACGGTCACGGGTATTGCCAGCGCCGCCATCACGGCGACAGCAAGGAGTGGACCAGGGTCCAGGGTGGTGCCTGCTCAACCGAGTTCGTGATGGTCGTGATGGCAGCGGCCGGAACCTCGTCCACGCTCTGGATGACTGATTTATGCCGTCTCTTCCAGAAACAACAACGGCCCACTGTGTAGTGGGCCGTTTGTTCACATACGAAAATTTCTTAGTGGATGACCGACAGGAGGTGCTTCGGTAGCCAGTCGGCACCACCGCGCGGCCAGGCAACCAGCACGCCGCGCGCATGGTCACATGCGACGACCGTGCCATCACACTTCTCAACATGGCCGTACGGCGCATAATTCACACGCAAACCAGGCTGTGGTTGAACATCGTTACTTTGGAAAAGAGACAGAAGGCTAGAGATGATGTATTTCATATTCGAGATTGGACTTGCTGTGGTTTCTAAATTACTAAGCAAATTATAGGTGATAATTGTGCGGTGCACCATAATAATTGCGACAAATATGTTCGTAATTGAGTTATTTTGTGTAACATTTCGAACATCTGCGTTTGCGGGGAGGTTGGCTGGGTTGTGGCCATGGGGTGGTTGTGGTGTGGCGGGAGAGCCTCCCGATTGCAGCCGGCGGTCAGCATGGGGGTCATCACAACGACGGTTCCCATCCTGGGGCTGCAGGGCTCGGAGGATGGCGCCATTTGGTAAGGAGGCTCACGCGGCCGGTGAGTGATCTCGCAGAACGTGTGTCGGGAGTGCCATTTGGCGCGCTAATTGGCACAAACCGGCGAGACGACGCTGTGACAAAACCGCGCAAAAGAGTGCCAAAACTCGCGCAACGTTACAGTGACAGTAGGCAAGAAAAAAGCCAGCAAGTCGGCGGAAACCCGCGTCGTTACTGGCTTTTGTCCGGATGATGGTGGGGCGGCGTCACTCACATTCAAGGCTATCAACAAGGAATTATAAGGATTTTGGCCGTTGGAGTTTGGAAAGTACCCCCAGAAATACCCCCAACCTAGTAGCGTTAGGCGGGTAATTGCTGCTTCCTGCCTACTGTTCGGCACATCGGGGCCAGCCCACTTCAATATCGGTAGGACCGCAGGAAAATCCATGGGGTGGGGAAAAATCGCTTTCAAAGCAAGTCTTATGAAGGCTATTTCCACCGATATGAAAAATTGAGAAGCCATGAATATGTATATGTCATTGTTGACGTGGCGAGAGCATTAACCACCTAGGGATGGTCTGAACAAGTCCCATTCCGCCCGGTAAAATTGTTACATCCGATCTCACCCGAGCTCAGCCATGCACAAGCAAATGTCCTTCTCCGACCTGGAGCAGACCGCCAAGAAGAAGCAGACCCGCCGCGAGATCTTCTTGGCCGAAATGGACCAGGTCATGCCATGGGTTCAGCTCGAAGCAGTGATCGAACCCGTATATCCCAAAGCCGGCAACGGGCGCCGGCCATCAGGGCATCCGGTCCCACATCGACCATCTCACGCGACAGGCGCGGGTCTTCCACCAGGGCGATGCCCGGCAGTAGTTGTTCCATCACGGTAGCCATTCAGGATTCCTTTACTTGACGGCCGCACGAGCCTTGGCGTTGGCAATCAGCGGGTTCTCGCCACCCTGGCGTTCCTGCTGGGTGTTGGCGGCGCGCTGCGTGCCGCATCGGCATCGGCACCGGCATCCAGCCCGAGCAGTTCAATCAGTTGTTTCAGGTCCACGCCGGGTTCCTCCATTGAGTAGAGCGCACGTAAAAACAGGTTGGGTACGTTGGTCAGCCCCACCGAGACCAGCTTCACGATCCGGCCGGTGGCGTCGAAATCGAACACGGGCGACAGGTAGCGGTAGCGACGGCCGGCGATATCCTGGGCGGCCTCGGCCAGCCACTCCACCCGCCCCCAGAT
>NZ_JBYSWM010000056.1:0-3444 GCF_058781125.1 Pseudogulbenkiania sp. FW507-F1
GGGCGTATAGTTCGCCTCCTCAGCTGACGCAGCGACGGAAACGACGCAGTCAGCACCGCTCTTTAACAAACAGAATAACCGATAGGTGTGAGTGCTCGGCAAAGCCGACACTTGCACTGCAAGACAGGAAATACCTGATATTTCTTTGATCTTGCGTGCCAAAAATTGCTATGAGATTGAACTGAAGAGTTTGATCCTGGCTCAGATTGAACGCTGGCGGCATGCTTTACACATGCAAGTCGAACGGTAACAGGGGCTTCGGCCCGCTGACGAGTGGCGAACGGGTGAGTAATGCGTCGGAACGCACCGAGTAATGGGGGATAACGCAGCGAAAGCTGTGCTAATACCGCATACGCTCCGAGGAGGAAAGCAGGGGATCGTAAGACCTTGCGTTATTCGAGCGGCCGACGTCTGATTAGCTAGTTGGTGGGGTAAAGGCCCACCAAGGCGACGATCAGTAGCGGGTCTGAGAGGATGATCCGCCACACTGGGACTGAGACACGGCCCAGACTCCTACGGGAGGCAGCAGTGGGGAATTTTGGACAATGGGCGCAAGCCTGATCCAGCCATGCCGCGTGTCTGAAGAAGGCCTTCGGGTTGTAAAGGACTTTTGTCCGGGAGCAAATGCCGGTGGCTAATATCCACTGGAGCTGAGAGTACCGGAAGAATAAGCACCGGCTAACTACGTGCCAGCAGCCGCGGTAATACGTAGGGTGCAAGCGTTAATCGGAATTACTGGGCGTAAAGCGTGCGCAGGCGGTTGTGTAAGTCTGATGTGAAAGCCCCGGGCTCAACCTGGGAACGGCATTGGAGACTGCACAGCTAGAGTGCGTCAGAGGGGGGTAGAATTCCACGTGTAGCAGTGAAATGCGTAGAGATGTGGAGGAATACCGATGGCGAAGGCAGCCCCCTGGGATGACACTGACGCTCATGCACGAAAGCGTGGGGAGCAAACAGGATTAGATACCCTGGTAGTCCACGCCCTAAACGATGTCAATTAGCTGTTGGGGGTTTGAATCCTTGGTAGCGTAGCTAACGCGTGAAATTGACCGCCTGGGGAGTACGGCCGCAAGGTTAAAACTCAAAGGAATTGACGGGGACCCGCACAAGCGGTGGATGATGTGGATTAATTCGATGCAACGCGAAAAACCTTACCTGCTCTTGACATGTCCGGAACCTCGCAGAGACGCGAGGGTGCCCGAAAGGGAGCCGGAACACAGGTGCTGCATGGCTGTCGTCAGCTCGTGTCGTGAGATGTTGGGTTAAGTCCCGCAACGAGCGCAACCCTTGTCATTAGTTGCCATCATTTAGTTGGGCACTCTAATGAGACTGCCGGTGACAAACCGGAGGAAGGTGGGGATGACGTCAAGTCCTCATGGCCCTTATGAGCAGGGCTTCACACGTCATACAATGGTCGGTACAGAGGGTCGCCAAGCCGCGAGGTGGAGCCAATCTCATAAAACCGATCGTAGTCCGGATCGCACTCTGCAACTCGAGTGCGTGAAGTCGGAATCGCTAGTAATCGCAGATCAGCATGCTGCGGTGAATACGTTCCCGGGTCTTGTACACACCGCCCGTCACACCATGGGAGTGGGGGATACCAGAAGTGGCTAGGATAACCTTCGGGAGTCCGGTTACCACGGTATGCTTCATGACTGGGGTGAAGTCGTAACAAGGTAGCCGTAGGGGAACCTGCGGCTGGATCACCTCCTTTCTAGAGAAGGGCCGAGTCGAGTACTCACAGCCTATCGGTTATTCGCGTTAAGGGCATAGTTGGTTTGCGAAAGCGAATCGACGAAGGCAACTGGGTTTGTAGCTCAGCTGGTTAGAGCACCGTCTTGATAAGGCGGGGGTCGTTGGTTCGAGTCCAACCAGACCCACCATTTGACCTGTTGGGGGATTAGCTCAGTTGGGAGAGCACCTGCTTTGCAAGCAGGGGGTCGTCGGTTCGATCCCGTCATCCTCCACCACTCGACAGTGCAAACAAAAACGAACTCGATGAGTTTGGTTCTGTTTGCGTTGTTCGCGTGCCGCGCAAGCGGCGCAGCAAAAACGCCCGATCTTTAACAAACTGAAGAAGCCGAATTAACAAGACGGCGAGAAGAAAGAAGCAGTTAAGTCTGCTTTGGACGGATCGTCGACTTTGGGTAATTTGATTGTATCTGTGCCATGTCGCCATATCAAAAGGGGCGGTGTGGTACGTCGCACAAACATTCACTGTCGTGGACGTGCCGGATTGATCGCAAGATCAACCCAGGTTACTGAAATGATAGGGTCAAGCGACTAAGTGCATCTGGTGGATGCCTTGGCGATCACAGGCGATGAAGGACGTGTAAGCCTGCGAAAAGCTTCGGGGAGCTGGCAATAGAGCGATGATCCGGAGATATCCGAATGGGGAAACCCACCTAGCAATAGGTACTCCTTGCTGAACACATAGGCAAGGTAGAGCGAACGCGGAGAACTGAAACATCTAAGTACCCGCAGGAATAGAAATCAACCGAGATTCCGTCAGTAGTGGCGAGCGAACGCGGAACAGCCTGTACGTGTTATGGATTGTGTTAGTGGAAGGCCCTGGAAATGGCCGCCATAGTGGGTGATAGCCCCGTACACGAAAACGCATTCCAAGGACTAGGCGTACGAGAAGTAGGGCGGGACACGCGAAATCCTGTCTGAAGATGGGGGGACCATCCTCCAAGGCTAAATACTCGTGATCGACCGATAGTGAACCAGTACCGTGAGGGAAAGGCGAAAAGAACCCCGGGAGGGGAGTGAAATAGAACCTGAAACCGGATGCATACAAACAGTGGGAGCCTCGCAAGGGGTGACTGCGTACCTTTTGTATAATGGGTCAGCGACTTACGTTCAGTAGCGAGCTTAACCGAATAGGGGAGGCGTAGGGAAACCGAGTCCGAATAGGGCGCTTTAGTTGCTGGGCGTAGACCCGAAACCGAGTGATCTATCCATGGCCAGGATGAAGGTGCGGTAACACGCACTGGAGGTCCGAACCCACTAGTGTTGCAAAACTAGGGGATGAGCTGTGGATAGGGGTGAAAGGCTAAACAAACTCGGAGATAGCTGGTTCTCCCCGAAAACTATTTAGGTAGTGCCTCATGTATCACTTCCGGGGGTAAAGCACTGTTATGGCTAGGGGGTCATTGCGATTTACCAAACCATGGCAAACTCTGAATACCGGAAAGTGCGAGCATGGGAGACAGACGGTGGGTGCTAACGTCCATCGTCAAGAGGGAAACAACCCAGACCGCCGGCTAAGGTCCCAAATGATCAGTTAAGTGGTAAACGAAGTGGGAAGGCCTAGACAGCCAGGATGTTGGCTTAGAAGCAGCCATCATTTAAAGAAAGCGTAATAGCTCACTGGTCGAGTCGTCCTGCGCGGAAGATGTAACGGGGCTCAAACTGATAACCGAAGCCGCGGATTTGCACGCA
>NZ_JBYSWM010000056.1:3539-5499 GCF_058781125.1 Pseudogulbenkiania sp. FW507-F1
CAAGTGCAGATGGTAGGGGAGCGTTCTGTAGGTCTGTGAAGGTGTGTCGTAAGGCATGCTGGAGATATCAGAAGTGCGAATGCTGACATGAGTAGCGATAAAGCGGGTGAAAAGCCCGCTCGCCGAAAGCCCAAGGTTTCCTACGCAACGTTCATCGGCGTAGGGTGAGTCGGCCCCTAAGGCGAGGCTGAAAAGCGTAGTCGATGGGAAACGGGTCAATATTCCCGTACTTTCGTATAGTGCGATGTGGGGACGGAGAAGGTTAGGTCAGCCAGGTGTTGGATGCCCTGGTTCAAGCCGGTAGGTGGAAGGAGTAGGCAAATCCGCTCCTTTGTTAACACCGAGACGTGATAACGAGGTTCTACGGAACCGAAGTGACTGATACCACGCTTCCAGGAAAAGCCACTAAGCTTCAGCTATACGAGAACCGTACCGCAAACCGACACAGGTGGGCAGGATGAAAATTCTAAGGCGCTTGAGAGAACTCAGGAGAAGGAACTCGGCAAATTGATACCGTAACTTCGGGAGAAGGTATGCCTCTTAAGGTGTAGGACCTCGCGTTCGAAGCCTCGAGAGGTCGCAGAGAATCGGTGGCTGCGACTGTTTATCAAAAACACAGCACTGTGCCAACACGAAAGTGGACGTATACGGTGTGACGCCTGCCCGGTGCCGGAAGGTTAAGTGATGGGGTGCAAGCTCTTGATCGAAGCCCCGGTAAACGGCGGCCGTAACTATAACGGTCCTAAGGTAGCGAAATTCCTTGTCGGGTAAGTTCCGACCCGCACGAATGGCGTAACGATGGCCACACTGTCTCCTCCTGAGACTCAGCGAAGTTGAAATGTTTGTGAAGATGCAATCTCCCCGCTGCTAGACGGAAAGACCCCGTGAACCTTTACTGTAGCTTTGCATTGGACTTTGAACAGACTTGTGTAGGATAGGTGGGAGGCTATGAAACCAGGACGCTAGTTCTGGTGGAGCCGTCCTTGAAATACCACCCTGGTGTGTTTGAGGTTCTAACCTTGGTCCGTGATCCGGATCGGGGACAGTGCATGGTAGGCAGTTTGACTGGGGCGGTCTCCTCCCAAAGTGTAACGGAGGAGTTCGAAGGTCACCTAGGTACGGTCGGAAATCGTGCTGATAGTGCAATGGCATAAGGTGGCTTAACTGCGAGACCGACAAGTCGAGCAGGTGCGAAAGCAGGACATAGTGATCCGGTGGTTCTGAATGGAAGGGCCATCGCTCAACGGATAAAAGGTACTCCGGGGATAACAGGCTGATTCCGCCCAAGAGTTCACATCGACGGCGGAGTTTGGCACCTCGATGTCGGCTCATCACATCCTGGGGCTGTAGCCGGTCCCAAGGGTATGGCTGTTCGCCATTTAAAGTGGTACGTGAGCTGGGTTCAAAACGTCGTGAGACAGTTTGGTCCCTATCTGCAGTGGGCGTTGGAAGTTTGACGGGGGCTGCTCCTAGTACGAGAGGACCGGAGTGGACGAACCTCTGGTGTACCGGTTGTCACGCCAGTGGCATTGCCGGGTAGCTAAGTTCGGAAGAGATAACCGCTGAAAGCATCTAAGCGGGAAACTCGCCTGAAGATGAGACTTCCCTGAGGGCTTGACCCTCCTGAAGAGTCGTTCGAGACCAGGACGTTGATAGGTCGGGTGTGGAAGCGCTGTGAGGCGTGAAGCTAACCGATACTAATTGCTCGTGAGGCTTGATCCTATCATTTGAGTGGCTTGGGCCACGCGGTGAATAGAGTGTGCGACGTACGATCGATTACCCAATTCGAAATGGAAGCTGAGAGGCTTCCAGGCTTCTTCCAGTTTGTTGACAGTTTATGTCTGGCGGCCTTAGCGAGGTGGTCCCACCCCTTCCCATCCCGAACAGGACCGTGAAACGCCTTAGCGCCGATGATAGTGCGGCATTGCCGTGTGAAAGTAGGACACCGCCAGACTCCCCT
>NZ_JBYSWM010000057.1:0-4850 GCF_058781125.1 Pseudogulbenkiania sp. FW507-F1
TGCGTCGTTTCCGTCGCTGCGTCAGCTGAGGAGGCGAACTATACGCCCCGACCCCCACCCCGTCAACGCCTTTTTGCTGAAAAATAACAGGAAATCAGCGCAAATACTGCAAGCCATTGATGCACAAGCAAAATCCATACAAAAACAAAAAGGGTTGGCCGAAGCCAACCCTTTTATGGCCCCAGAAATCGGGCCGTATTTAGCTGACTTTGCGCTTTTTCTTTGCCGCCGGTTTGGCTTCGGCAGCCGCTTCGAACTCCGGCACCAGCACGAAATCGATGCGACTGCTTTCCAGGTCGGCGCGTACCACCTTGACGGTCAAGCGGCTGCCCAACTGGTAGCGAGCCCCGCTCTTCTCGCCAATGATGGCCTGGATGTCCTTGCGGTAGTGGAAATAGTCCTTGCCGAGTTCGGAGATGTGCAGCAGGCCCTCTACATAGATACCGTCGAGCAACACAAATACGCCAAAGCTGGTGACCGCACTGATTTCCCCGGTGAACACCTCACCGATCTTGTCGCGCATGTAGTAGGTCTTGAGCCAGGACTCCACGTCGCGACTGGCATCGTCGGCACGACGTTCGGTCATGGAACAGTGTTCTCCCAGTTGAGACCATTTACCCGCCTTGTAGTGACGTCCGGCCAGCACCGCCTTGATGGAGCGATGCACCAGCAGATCGGGGTAGCGGCGGATCGGCGAGGTGAAGTGAGTATAGGCGTCATAGGCCAGACCGAAGTGACCGATATTGTCCGGACTGTAGAGCGCCTGCTGCATGGAGCGCAGCAGCATGGTCTGCAATACCGGGGCATCCGGGCGGCCGTGGATCTGTTCGGCCAACTTGGCGTAATCCTTGGCGGTCGGGGTTTCGCCCCCGCCCAACGCCAGCCCCACCAGCTTGAGATAGGTGTTGAGGTTTTCCAGTTTTTCCGGCGTCGGCCCTTCGTGCACGCGGAACAGGCAGGGGTGCTCGTGCTTGAGCAGGAAATCGGCCGCGCAGACGTTGGCAGCGAGCATGCACTCTTCGATCAGGCGATGGGCGTCGTTGCGCACCACCGGGACGATCTTGTCGATCTTGCCGCTCTCATTGAACACCATCTGGGTTTCGGTGCTGTCGAACTCGATGGCGCCGCGCTCTTCCCTCGCTGCCAGCAGCACTTTGAAGAGGCTGTACAGGGTTTGCAGGCTGGGCAACATCGGGTGATCCGAGCCATGCTGCAACCAATCCCACACGGCGTTATAGGTGAGACGCGCCTTGGACTGCATCACCGCCGGGTAGAAACGATATTGTTTGACCTCGCCTTTGGTGCTGATCTGCATGTCGCAGACCATGCAAAGACGCTCGACGTCGGGGTTGAGCGAACAGATACCATTAGAGAGGGCTTCCGGCAGCATCGGAATGACGCGGCGCGGGAAATAGACCGAGGTCCCTCGCTCTACGGCATCTTGATCCAGCGCGTCCCCCGGCATGACGTAATGGCTGACGTCGGCGATCGCCACCACCAGACGGTAGCCGTTGTCGACCCGCTCGGCGAAGACGGCGTCGTCGAAGTCGCGCGCGGTTTCGCTGTCGATAGTGACCAGCGGCAGCTCGCGCAGGTCTTCCCGACCCTTGTGATCGCTCTTGCGAACCTTCTTCGGCGTTTCCTGGGCCTGCTCGACCGCCGCGTCCGAGAAGACGTGAGGCAGATCGTGCTGACGCAGCGCGATCTCGATTTCCATGCCGGGGTCGGCGTAGTTGCCGAGGATGTCCACCACCCGGCCGATGGGCTGACGGTAGCTGTCCGGTTGCGATGAAATTTCGACGATCACCACCTGGCCGTGCTGCGCGCCGCCTTCGCCACCTGGTTCGATGAGGATGTCCTGATTGATGCGCTTGTCTTCCGCCACCACCAGCCACACGCCGCGCGACAGGTAGATGCGCCCGACCAGCTTCTGGACCGCCCGCTCCAGCACTTCGACGATGCGGCCTTCGTTACGACCACGCTTGTCGGTACCGGTGATGCTGACCATGACCCGGTCGCCATGCAGCACCTTGTGCATTTCGCGCTCGGACAGAAAGACGTCTTCGACGCCGGCTTCTTCAGGAATGGCGAAGCCGTAACCGTCGCGATGGCCGGATACCTTGCACTTGATCAGTTCCAGTTTCTCGGCAACGCAGATGGCGCCCTTGCGATTGATGATGATCTCGCCGGAACGCTCCATGGCCTGCAGGCGACGTTCGAAGTAGCGAAACTCATCCTTTTTGATGTCGAGCATCTGGGCGAGCTCGTCCTGCCATAGAGGCACACCCTGTTCGGTGAGCAGCTGAATGACGAACTCCCGGCTCGGCAAGGGATTGTCATACTTGAGTTTTTCCCGCTCAAGATGGGGATCCTGCAAACGCAGGGAAGCATTTTTCTGTTTTTTTTGTTTCGAAGGCATTGACAATTTCTGGAGGCTCCTTATAATTCGCATCTCATCGCAGCACTGCTGTGGCGCAGATGATACAGCAAAGCGATGCCCAGGTGGCGGAATTGGTAGACGCACTAGGTTCAGGTCCTAGCGGTGGCAACACTGTGGAAGTTCGAGTCTTCTCCTGGGCACCAGACAAAAGCCGTTGAGTTCATCTCAACGGCTTTTTGTTTTTCCGCCCCTCTCCCTCTATCGGCTGGTCCAAGCTCCCCGCGCCGCGATCGCTGTTGCTCAGCGCCTATTCCAAACAAAAAAAACAGTCGTTCCGACTAGCACACTCTAAAGCGCTTACTATAATTTTTTCAAGCAAGTCGTTGAGTACAACGCCATTATAGGCAGCGCCATGTACACGAACCACTATGGCTTGGCCGATCCGCCGTTCTCGATCGCGCCGGATCCGCGCTTCCTCTTCATGAGCCAGCGGCATCGCGAAGCGCTCGCCCATCTGATGTACGGCATCGGAGGGGACGGCGGGTTTGTGCTGCTGACCGGCGAGATCGGGACCGGAAAGACCACCATCTGCCGCTGCTTCCTGCAGCAATTGCCCGACAACTGCGACGTCGCCTTCATCTTCAACCCGAAGCTGAACGTGCTCGAGTTGCTGTCGACGATCTGCGAAGAGCTGCACATTCCCGCCCCGCCCGACCACACCAGCAACAAGGCCTTTACCGACAGCATCAACGACCATCTGTTGGCGGCCCATGCCCAGGGGCGGACCACCCTCCTCATCATCGACGAGGCACAGAACCTGGACAGCGACGTGCTGGAGCAGATCAGGCTGCTGACCAATCTTGAAACCAACCAGCGCAAGCTGCTGCACATCATCCTGCTGGGCCAGCCCGAGTTGCGCGACAAACTGGCGCGGCCGGAATTGCAGCAGCTCTCGCAACGCATCGTCGCCCGCTACCACCTCGGACCACTGCAGTCCGAGGAAATCACCGCTTACGTCCACCATCGGCTGGATGTCGCGGGGAGCCGGCGCGCCTTGTTTTCCGCCTCACTCAGCCGCCTGCTGTTTCGCCTGAGCAGCGGGATACCGCGCAAGCTGAACATTCTGTGCGACCGCGCCCTGCTCGGTGCCTACGTGCAGGGCAAGGACGAAGTCGACCGCGAGATCCTGCGTCAAGCGGCCAAGGAGGTGTACGGCCAGAGCGCGCCCCGGTCGTGGCAGAAACTGGTGATTGGCCTGGGGGCCTTGCTCAGTGCCACGACCCTGGCGACGGCCTTGTTTTATTACGCAGAGCCCTTTGCCCCAAACCGCCCTGTTCCATCGCGTCCGGGCCTGAAACCGGCCCTCGCCAAACACGCCGCCCCGGCCACCTCGTCGGCCCGCGCCATGGGCACGGACACGTCGGCCGTTATCGCGCAGAGCGCAGGCCCGGACGGAGTGAGCCTGGCTTACCGGGCTCTGCTGGCACGCTGGGGCATCCGCTTGCCCGTCGACGACGAGGCCAGTACCTGCCTGCAGGCGGAGGCGTTCGGGTTGCACTGTCTGAGCGAGTCCGGCGACCTGGAGCAATTGCGCCGCCTCGACAGGCCGGCCGTGCTGCAGCTGCGCCTGCCGGATGGGCGCGCGGGGTACCTCTTGCTTTCCACCTTGCAGGACGACCACGCCGTCCTGATCACCGGCACGCAGACGTTCACGCTGCCGGTTTCTGCCCTGAGCCAACTCTGGAGTGGTCGCTACACGCTGTTATGGAAGGCGCCGCCCAACTACCGGGCACCACTGGCGCGCGGCAGCCGGGGATTGATGGTGTCCTGGTTGAACCATCAGTTCGGCCAACCTCTGGAACCTTTGGCGGCCACAGCCAAGAACCCCGTGTTCGATGCCCGACTGGAGGAACAGGTGATGCGTTTCCAGCGCGCGGATGGTTTGCCGAGCGACGGCATTGTCGGGCCGCACACGCTGATCCGCCTGACCCGCAACAGCGATACGACCTCTCCGCGCCTGCTTGGCATGACCACGAAAAATCCAGGGATGAAGGGGTAGCCACCATGTCATACATTCTCGACGCCTTGCTGAAGGCCGATCAGGAACGGCAGCGCTCCGCAGCGCCCACCCTCAATTCGGTCCACGTGACCGGGACCATTGCGACCACCGGCCCACACAGGCGCTGGCCCAATCTGGCGCTGCTGGCGCTGTTGGGCGGAGGCCTGCTGGCCGGTGGCGCCCTGCTCATGATGCGCCCACCAGCGGCAAATCAGTTGGCCCAGGCTTCACGCCCCCAGGCCGATGCGCCGGCCTTAGCGAAAAGCCAGGCCTGGCGGGGAAATCAGGACGGTCGCGCCGTTCCGCCACAGCAGGAATTGAACCGGGCGGCCCCGACCAACCAGGCGCCCCCTCTGCCCGCCACGACAGCGGAGGAAAAAATCGCCCTTCCGGCAGCCGTCCAGCCAAGCC
>NZ_JBYSWM010000058.1:0-4173 GCF_058781125.1 Pseudogulbenkiania sp. FW507-F1
GAGACCGGGCCGGCGGAAATCAAGCCAGGCAATGGCAAAGGCGCGAATAAAGCCGACGGCCACCTGCAGCACCACGTGCAGGCGCTGAAAGCGTGGGAAGCCGGCAGCAATACCGACAAGGAATCCAAAACGGCTGCCCAGGGAAATGGATCAGCCCAGGCCGGCCAGCAGCCGCTGATGATCCTGTCCGCCCCGGCCGGCCTCGCCGCAACCACCGACAACAGCCTGACTCTGGCGGCTGGGACGAATATCGACCAGGTCGCCCAGCGCGACACGAATCAAACCTCGGGCCGGCGCTGGCTGCACAACGTCGGCCAGCACATCAGCCTGTTCGTGGCCGGGGTGAAGGACCGGGTCACGCTGAAACTGATCGCCGCCAAGGGCAAGGTGCAGGTTCAGGCGCAGAGCGATGCGATGGAGCTGACGGCGGATAAGGACGTAACGGTGACGTCGTGCAAAGACAAGATTCACATTGCCGCCGCACAGGAAATCCTGCTCAACGTCGGTGGCGGTGCCTACATCCGCCTGGCCGGCGGCAATATCGAGGTGCATTGTCCCGGTACGGTGAGTGTAAAAGGGGCGGAGCATCTGTTGAGTGGCGGTGACAGCCTGTTTGCTACATTCCCAGAGTTCTCATCGGCAGGGACTCAGGCCAGGAAAGTAATGCTGATGTCCCTGGATGGGGAGACACCGCAGAAAGCGACTGCCCATATGGTGGATTCGGATGAAAAACACGTGCTACTGAAACAGGATATTTCCAGCCTTGCTGTTAGCAAGCTGGTCGAATCAGAAACACCTCAACAGTACGATGCCATTCTGGGGCAGGAAGAAGCCTGGACAGCTTTGTATGCCTCGGCAGAAGAAGACAACGATGACGGGGACGACCATCCTGGCATCAGTGATGAAGATGACAGGCACGTCACCGAGTTAGGCGGGAGTAAGTCGTGAAAACCTATACAGTCAAGGCTGGAGACAGCCTATGGAAAATTTGCCATCGACTGGGTCTGGACATTGAGCAAATTGCCCAACTGAACCACTTTACCAAGCATAGCCGTCACCACCTGGCCATCGGGCAAAACCTTCTGATTGAAGGCGACAGCACTGCCGGGGATGCAGACAGCAAATTGACACTACAACTACTTGACCTGGCGAGCCAGCCGATCAAGCACCCGGTGCTCAAGGTAAAGCATGATGGCAAGGAACAGGAGGTCAAGGGGAACAGCGATGGTCTGGTCACAGGATTGAACATTACGGACATCAGCAAGGGCATCGAGATATTTTTCAAGGACATTTCGGGCAAGTTTGTTTCCATCTACAAGGATGGCTTGGTCCCGCTAGGTGAGCAGTTCATGACCCTGCAAGCACGGACCATCAAGATAAAAGGCAACCTGACTGCGAAGGAAGGTGCGCAACAGCAAAGCCAGGCAAGTATCAAGGGCGAGATTCGGAAAAAAAATCCTCCGCAACCTCCGAAATGGCCAGCGGGTAAAGACAAGCTCCCACCCGCCATGCCTCAAGTTGATACAGAGCCTTATCAGAAAAAGGTTCGGCTGGAGGATGGCAAGCCAGTGCAGGTCATTGCGCCGATATTCACCAGTGAAAACCTGAGACTGGCGCCAGTAAACGAAAAATATCGGAAATGCATTATTGAAACCGCCAAGAAATATGGCCTATCACCTCAAGCTCTGGCGGCTTTCATGCAGGTAGAAGCGGCCAAAAGTCGCAAAGGTGAGTGGTTGGAAAATGGCAAGGCAGATAGCAGTTCTGCTGTGGGCCTGATGCAATGTCTGCCCCGTATGTGGAAAGACGTGTCTTGCGACAAGCAGTCCAAACTGTACGAATGCATCCAGAAAACGAAACCAGCCCCAAGCTGGGAGTCTGTACTGGATTGGCGGACCAATGCCGAGCTATCAATCGATTCCGCGGCTTGTTACATCCAGATCAACCTACGCGCCTTGAGAAAACAGTATGGATTGCCGGTAGATAGCCTGAATGACGTAGAGAAGGTCAAGTTGGCATATTTGGCGCATCATGAGGGGGCTGAAGGGGCCAATTTCATTATAAAAAATATGCTAGATGATCAGATGTCAAAAACATTTTTTGCCGCACAGCTGGGGCGCAGACATGGGGAAGCGTTGGCTAAAGTGTACGCAACAAAGTTTGATGATAAATACCGACCAGCTTATCGTTACTGGCTGGCTTATGACCTGGTCGATGCACGGCTTCGCCCGGACCATTTCATGGTCGACCCCAGCAGCTACCAAGCGGCACGGATGGCCGACGTTTTTACCAAACTGGGTGGCCCTGCAGTACAGATACCACATGGCAAGCTGGCCCCGACACAAAGACACCCATCACCTCCCAAGCCCCCCCAACCTGCCACGCGCCCTGATACTCCCTCGGTCTCGCAGCCTGCAGGTACGACAGAACACTGGGTCGACCCCTTGCCGCACTGCATCATCCGTACAGCCCACCTAGCCAGCAAACGTTCTGCCACTTTTGGCATGGTGCGAAAAGACAAAGATGGCAAGCCGCGTGCTCACCAGGGGATCGATCTGCAAGCAGACGTCGGCACGCCATTGCGGGCAGTAGCCAACGCGCGGGTGGCCATAGTAGTGGATCAAGATAAAAAGCCCGGCAAAAACTATGGCAAATGTGTGGTATTGGAAGTGGATTTGAATGATTTGCCGGCTGACAAGCGCGCCTACTGCCAAAGCAAGCTAGGCCCGCAAGAAACGGTGTATTTTTTCTATGCACATATGGAAACTGTTTCAGTGGAAAAGCCAACTCAAAGTAATCCAGTATTTGTCAAAGCCGGCGATTCCATTGGTACCACAGGCTGTAGCGGCAATGCAGCAGGCATGACTACCATCGCGGTAGGTGGGCATTTACATTTTGAGGCCCGAAAAGACCCTAATCCCGGGCTTGGCTTGGTTGGTCGTTTCGACCCCCTTCCTCTTATTGATAATTGCAGAAATCGCTAGGAAATGATGAAAGCACTATTTTACGTTGCGGCACTGGCCATTCTATGTTCGAATCTTGCGCTTGGTGAAACGGAAGAAACTCGCTACTACCGACAAGAGTGCGAGAAAATACAAGAGCCCCAAATTTGTAGAGGATACGAATTTATAAGAGAAGCCGAAAAAAAGCCTGACAATGAGCGTAGTAGAGTATTGGCGCTTGATGTGCCATACTCAGTTGTTATTGACAAAAAAGACAATCTAACGGGAAGGCTGGTGTCGGTTCGAAGAAAATACACCCCGGAAGAGAAAAAAATATATATTAACATTGCTGAAAAAGAATATAAAGAAACCGGTGAATTGCAGCTTAGTGAAAATGGGGATATTTACCGATTCGACGTTAGCGGTATACCCAAAGACAAAAACAACAACTTTATAGAAGTATTATTTAGCAACAAAAACTATGTTTATCTATACTTCATAACAGAGAATATTCCTGACAAATACGATAAATCGGATACACACTATACCTACTATGTCTTTGACAGAAAGTACAAAACTTTGGTTGAGCTATTTTATTTTAGGGGAAATTTTCCTAGAAAAGGAAATTCTAGCCATCCGCTCCTGACCAAAATTGGTAATAATTATTCATTTAAATGGAGTGGAATGCTGGATGGCGGCAAGAAAAATATTTATTATACATTTTCAGTCCTGCCCAATGAGAAAATGGATTGCAAGATGGCTTGGGATGATTGCGAAGGGATAAATATCGTCCCTCGAAAACAATAAGAGACAGCAGAGCACACGGCAGTCTCACAGACCGAGTGGGGCGGTTAATGAATCCCTAGCACATCCGGCGCCATCATCGCTGTCTGTAAGAATGGGTTACCGTCACCGCCTAGTTTAGACAAAAATGTGGGGCTTCAAGCGATTGGTGCAGCGGGTCATGGCATGAGACTATGATCGTCAGGTTGCAGAGTTGCGGGTGCGAGCGGCGATCCTGAATCGCTTCACGGCGCTTGGAGCACCGATGCCGGTGCGAGTGGGACAAGTCCGCTTGGGGAAAGTGGGGACTCACCTCGCATCAGAGTTCTGCAACAGCGCTCCACCACATGCACCTCCGTGATTGTTCAGGTGATTCTGCTTTTCCAGCAAGGTACAAGCTAAGGGCTGGTTCACCTTGCCATGGCCAAGCCTTGGTGTTTCCCCATCC
>NZ_JBYSWM010000059.1:0-3686 GCF_058781125.1 Pseudogulbenkiania sp. FW507-F1
CACTTCTGCTCGATGTGCGGCCCGCACTTCTGCTCGATGAAGATCACCCAGGACGTGCGCGACTTCGCCGCGCAGCAGGGGTTGGCCGCAGAGGAGGCGCTGGCCAAGGGCATGGAGGTCAAGTCGATCGAGTTCGTCAAGGGCGGCGCCAAGCTGTACGACAAGATCTGAGCACGGGCGCAGCCAAGGTTGGCCGAAGCCCGGCTTTGCCAACCGGCGCACCCACGCCCCATCCCCACCTCACTGGAGATACCCGACATGCCTACCGTCCTAGTGAACGGCGAGCCCACCGAGCTCGCCACCCCGCTCACGGTGCGCCAGCTGCTCGAACGGCTTGAGCTGCAAGGGCGGCGCGTCGCCATCGAGCGCAACGGCGACATCCTGCCGCGCAGCCGCTACGACGACACCCGCCTCGCCGAGGGCGACCGTTTCGAAATCATCATCGCGGTGGGGGGCGGCTGATCCCGCCACACACTGCCTGACGTCCGTCCGTTACCGAAGGAACTCGACATGAACGACCCGCTCATCATCGCCGGCAAGACCTATTCCTCGCGCCTCCTGGTCGGCACCGGCAAGTACAAGGATTTCGCCGAAACCCGCGAGGCGGTGGACGCCGCCGGCGCCGAGATCGTCACCGTGGCGATCCGCCGCACCAACATCGGCCAGCACCCCGGCGAGGAAAGCCTGCTCGACGCGCTGCCGCCGTCGCAGTACACCCTGCTGCCCAACACCGCCGGCTGCTACACCGCCGAGGACGCGGTGCGCACGCTGCGCCTGGCGCGCGAGCTGCTCGACGGCCACACGCTGGTCAAGCTCGAAGTGCTGGGCGACCCGAGCAACCTCTACCCCAACATGCCGGAAACGCTCAAGGCGGCGGAGACGCTGGTGAAGGACGGCTTCGACGTCATGGTCTACTGCTCGGACGACCCGATCCAGGCCAAGCGCCTGGAGGAGATCGGCTGCGTCGCGGTGATGCCCTTGGCCTCGATCATCGGTTCCGGCATGGGCATCCTCAACCCGTGGAACCTGCGCCTGATCATCGACAACGCCAAGGTGCCGGTGCTGGTCGATGCCGGGGTCGGCACCGCCTCGGACGCCGCCATCGCCATGGAACTGGGCTGCGACGCGGTGCTGATGAACTCGGCGATTGCCCACGCCCGTCAGCCGGTGCTGATGGCGAGCGCGATGAAACACGCCGTACTGGCCGGGCGCGAGGCCTACCTCGCCGGGCGCATGCCGCGCAAGCTCTACAGCGCCGAACCCAGCTCGCCCACCAGCGGCATGATCGCCCCGGCGCGCGGCGGATAAGGGAGCACGCCACGGTGAATAACGCCACGCAACGGCTCACCCGCCCGGTCTGGCTGGACGGGCTCTACGCCGTCACCCCCGACACCAGCGACAGCGCCTGGCTGCTGCCGCGCGTCGCCGCCGTGCTGGCGGGCGGCGCCAGCCTGGTGCAGTATCGCAACAAATCCCGCGATACCGCGTTGCGGCGGGAGCAAGCCGCGGCCATCCAGGCGCTGTGCCGGCAGCATGGCGCCTGGTTCATCGTCAACGACGACGTGGGGTTGGCCGAAGAACTCGGTGCCGACGGCGTCCACCTCGGGCGGGGCGACACCAGCCTCTGCGCGGCACGCCAGCGCCTCGGGCCGCACGCCATCATCGGCGCCACCTGCCACGACCAGCCGGCGCTGGCGGTGCAGGCGGTCGGCAACGGTGCCAGCTACGTCGCCTTCGGCGCGCTGTTTCCCTCGCGCAGCAAGCCGGAGACGGTCTCCGCCCCGCTCGCGCTGTTTGCCGCGCTGCCGCCGCTGGAGGTGCCGTGCGTGGCAATCGGCGGCATCACCCCGGCCAACGCCGCGCTCGCCTGGCAAACCGGGGTCGACATGCTGGCCGTCATCGGTGGACTGTTCGATGCCCCGGCGCCGGACGAAGCGGCCCGCGCCATCCTCGCCGCACGCTGACGGGCCATGCTAGGAGCCGCCGCATACCCTTGCCGACCCGTGACGGCGGCGCCACGACAGCCGCACATTCTCACCAGCAACAGGCGCCCTTCCGGCCCCGCGGGGCGGCCATCGCCAAACGACACACAATCACTTAGTCTACAAGTAGCGCGTTATGTTGAAACGGCACCGTCACAGAGAAGGAACGATGAGCACCAAGTTGACCGGCACCATGTGGAACCAGCTTTTCCAGCAACACGCGAAGAGCGGCATGAGCCTGCAAGGCAATATTCGCCAGATGCTGGTCTCGGCCATCCTCGACGGCCAGCTACCGGTCGGCATCCCCCTGCCGTCCGGCCGCGAGTTGTCGGCCCAGCTCGGCGTGGCGCGCAATACCGTGGTGCTGGCCTATCAGCAGCTGGTCGACGAAGGCTACCTGGTGTCGCGCGAGCGCAGCGGCTATTTCGTCAACGCCGACATCCTCGCCGGACGTCTCCCCGCCCAGACCACCCCACACGACCGCCCCCCGGCCGACGGCCCCGACTGGGGTCGGCGCTTCGTGTTCCGCCCCACCCAACAGCGCAACATCGTCAAGCGCGCCAACTGGCAGGACTACCCCTACCCGTTCATCTACGGCCAGTACGACCCCATCCTGTTCCCCACCGCCGACTGGCGCGAGTGCAGCCTGAAGGCGCTCAGCGTGCTCGACATCCACGAATGGGCGCAGGACATGATCCTGCGCGACGACGATTTGCTGGTGCAGCAGATCCGCACCCGGGTGCTGCCACGGCGCGGGGTGTGGGCCTCGGCCGACGAGATCGTCATCACCGTCGGCGCGCAACAGGCGCTCTACCTGCTGGCCGACCTGCTGATGAGCACCGACACCCCGGTCGGCGTGGAAGACCCGGGCTACCCGGACGCGCGCAACATCTTCGGCAGCCGCACCGGCCATCTGCTGCCGCTGCCGATCGACGAAGAAGGCCTCATGGTCAGCGGTGCGCTGCACAACTGCGACTACGTCTACGTCACCCCCGGCCACCAGTGCCCGACCACGGTGACCATGCCGCTGGCGCGGCGCCAGGCCTTGCTGCAGATGGCCGAAGAAGCCGACTTCGTGCTGATCGAGGACGACTACGAAAGCGAAAGCCGCTTCCAGGGCGACCTCACTCCAACGCTGAAAAGCCTTGATCGCAATAACCGCGTCATCTACGTCGGCAGCCTGTCCAAGAACCTCGCCCCGGGGCTGCGCATCGGCTACATCGTCGGTCCCGCCGAGCTGATCGCCGAATTGCGTGGCATCCGCCGGCTGATGCTGCGCCACCCCTCTGCCTACATCCAGCGCGCCTTCGCCCTGTTCCTCTCGCTCGGGCATTACGATTCGCACCACCGCCGGCTGTCCGCAGCATACCGGGAACGCGCCCAGGTGCTCACCGACGCGCTGGCGCGCCACCTGCCCGAAGTCCACCCGGTGCCGATCTCGGGCGGCGCCTCGTGCTGGATCGTCGGACCGGACTGGCTCGACGCCGAGGAACTGGCCCAACGCGCCGAAGAAAACGGCGTGCTGATCGAGCCCGGCAACGTCTTTTTCATGAAAACCGCCATGCCCCGCAACTGCTTCCGCTTGGGTTTCTCGTCGATCCCGATCGAGAAGATCGAACCCGGCGTCCGCGCCCTGGCCGAGGTCCTGCGCCACCTGAAACCGACCCGCCCGCGCTGAACCAGGCGCCCCGCCCCACTCTCTCC
>NZ_JBYSWM010000005.1:0-170544 GCF_058781125.1 Pseudogulbenkiania sp. FW507-F1
CCGATTTTGTTACCCAACATTATATAGCAACGATTATGTAAATAATCATTGCATATTTTTATATTGTCGTATTTATTACATGTTATACGTAATATACATTAAATTTCAAGATAACCATGCCAAACAGCCCAGTGCACCGGTGCAAGCAGGTAAATCAATGCAGGAATTTGTCGTGCTAAGGATGAGAACAGCCAGGTCGAATGGCCGAGCCAAAATGACGCACAGGCCACTGTCGAGCACGCAATCGGAAGAGGAAATAGTGAGAAGCGATGGCGCAGGACACACCAGAAACGGCAGGGCTTGTACGGCAGGACGGGCGTCCCACCAGCGTCGTTTAGAATCTATCAATGCGAGAGCAAGAAAGGTCTTTTGCCTTGGGCACGCTCAAGACCTTTCTTGAACACGGACGGCCTCAGCCGCCCGCCAGACAACGTTACTAATGAACGTTGCTGGTATCCGCCACCTTGGTCGGACGCGGTGCCAGCCAGATCGCGCACGCCGCAATCACGAACGACAGCCCGCTCAGCCAGAAAATCTGGTTGGTCGAGAGCATGATGCTTTGCGACTGCACAAACTGGTCGATCATGCCCCGGGCGGTTTCGACACTCATGCCGTTCTGCGCCAGACTCTGCAAAGTCTGCCCGGTCGCATCGACAAAGCCAGATAGTTCCGCCCGATTGTAGGAGGCCTTATCCTCCCAGGAGGTCGTCACCAACGACGTCGCAAAAGCGCCGGATAGCGTCCGCAGGAAGCTCATCAACCCCGCGGCGGAAGCCATCTCCTCGGTCTCCACACTCGCCATGGCCAGCCCGGTGAGCGGGACGAAGAAGAAAGGCATGCCGAGCCCCTGGAACAGCAAGGGCAAGGCCACCTGCCAGAAACCCATATCGGAGGTGCCGAAGCTACGGAACAGCGTCACACCGCCAAGCCACATCACGCCGAAGAACACCAGCGGCCGCGGGTCCATCTTGGTCGACATTTGTGCCGCGATCGGCGCGGCGATCACCGCCAGGATGCCGCTCATGGCCGTGGCATAACCGGCCTGTGTGGCGGTGTAGCCCATATAGCTCTGCAGCCATTGCGGCGTCAGGACCGTGGCACCAAAAAACGAGCCGAAGGCCAGCGAAATGGTCAGCACGCTGGCCCAATACCCACGATGGCGGAATACGCGCAGATTGACGATGGGGTTGCTGGCCGTCATTTCCCAGATCATGAAAGCGGCAAACCCGATGACGGCGATGATCGCCAGGGCCACGATCTCGGGAGACGAGAACCAGTCGAGATTCTTCCCCTCGTCCAGCATCAGCTGCAAGGCCGCCACCCAGGCAATGAGCAAGGCCAACCCGACGGCGTCGACGGGCAGCTTGATCAGCTTGCCCTCAAAACGCTTGAGCATCTGCCAGCCAAAGTAACTGCACGCAATCGCGAGCGGCGCATTGATGAAAAAGATCCACGACCAGCCCACCTGGTCACAGAGATAGCCTCCCAGAATCGGCCCCATGATGGGTGCCACCAG
The DNA here is from genome assembly GCF_058781125.1 of Pseudogulbenkiania sp. FW507-F1. Classification (NCBI taxonomy): domain Bacteria; kingdom Pseudomonadati; phylum Pseudomonadota; class Betaproteobacteria; order Neisseriales; family Chromobacteriaceae; genus Pseudogulbenkiania; species Pseudogulbenkiania sp. FW507-F1. Next base: position 1,517 of record NZ_JBYSWM010000005.1, read on the forward strand.
CGTGGTCATGCTCCACAGACCAATGGCAGCACCGGCTTTCTCTTTCGGGAAAATCTGCTGCAGCAAGGTCTGGGACATCGGCATCAACGGGCCACCGGCCAAACCCTGCAATACGCGGAACAGCACCAGCAGCTCGATCGAGTTGGCAAAACCGCACAACACCGAAAACAGCCCGAACAGCAGCATCGAGACGACGAACAGGCGCACCGTGCCGAAGCGGGCGGCCAGCCAGCCCGTCAAAGGAACGATGATGGCCTCCGCCACGGCGTACGAGGTGATGACATAGGTACCCTGGCTGGCTGACACGGCCAATCCGCCGGCAATATTGGGCACCGACACATTGGCGATAGTAGTGTCGAGCACCACCAGGAAGTTGGCGGCTGCCAGCATCAATGCAGCCAGCCACAGCGCCCCGCCTTCGAGCGGCTTGGTCTGTGCAGCAGCGACGTGAGCACTCATGACAAGACCCCTTTAGAGATTGCTGGCCGTATCGACGGTGGCAGTCATGGACAGACCAACCTGCAACGGGTGAACCTTCAGTTCGGCTGGATCGAGCTCGATGCGCAGCGGCAGGCGCTGCACCACCTTGATCCAGTTGCCGGTGGCGTTCTGGGCCGGAATCAGCGAGAACGCCGAGCCCGAACCGCCGGAGAAACCCACCACCTTGCCGTGGTACACCACGTCGGAGCCGTAGATGTCCGAATGCAACGTGACCGGTTGGCCGACCCGGACCTTCTCCAACTGCACCTCTTTGAAGTTGGCATCCACGTGCACCTGCTGCAGCGGAACCACCAACATCAACTGCGCACCGGACTGGATGCGCTGCCCCACCTGCACCTGGCGCTTGGCCACCACGCCGTCGATCGGGGCACGAATGACGGTGCGCTCCAGATCCACGCGTGCCTGATTACGCTTGGCACGAGCCAGGGCGACCTCCGGATTGGTATCGACGGTGGCGTTCGCGGTCAACGTCTGATTGGCCTTGAGCGAGCCCTGGGCCGCCAGCTTGTTGGCCTCCGCCTGAGCCAGCGCCGCCTTGGCGGCCTCCAGGGCAGATTGGGCGGTGTCGTAAGCCGTCTTGGCATGCGTCAGCTCTTCACCCGATACCGAGCCGGATTTCGCCAGTGCCTGACGACGCTCCAGGTCGATCTTGGCCCGCTCCAGATCACTTTGCGCGGAGCTCAACTGCGCCTTGGCGCGCAGCAGTTCGGCATCGCGAGCGCTGACCTGGGCCTGCAGGCCATCGTCGCTGGCCAAATAGCCTTTGACCTTACGCTCGGCCCGCGCCAGTTCGGCCTCGGCCTGCTCCAGGGCCAGTCGGGCATCGGTGTCGTCCAGCTCGACCAGGACATCGCCCCGTTTTACCGCCTGGGTGTCCACCACCTTGACGGCGCGGACGTTGGCGCTGATGGACGGCGTCACCTGGGCGATTTCGGCGGCGACATAGGCGTTGTCGGTTGTGACGTGATGCGAGGCGACCAGCGTCCAGTAGGCACCATAGGCCGCAGCGGACAGCGCTACCGCACCGCCCAGAGCGAGGAACAGTTTCTTGCGCTTGGCCGCATTGTCGATTTGAGGAAGCGGCGCGGTGGCAGTCAACGTTTCAGACATGATGAATTCCTTGGATTATTGAATTGGTGTCGGTTGTCATGCCGCGCGATAACCGCCACCAAGGGCGCGGATCAGAGCGACATCGAGACTCAGGCGGCGGGTCTGCAGATCGCTCAGCGAGCGGCGGCTGGCAACCACGCTGTCTTCGGCAGTCAATACGTCCAGATAGGTAGCCAGACCACCCTGATAGCGGTTACGAGCGATGCGCAAGGCATCCTCGGCCGCCGCCAGCGACTCCTGCTGTGCCGACAGCCGGCCATCGAGTGCCGCCTGGCTGCTCAAAGCATCGGCAACATCCTGCAATGCGTGATTGAGGGTCTGGTCGTAATTGGCGACGGCTTCGTCGTACTGGGCCCGGGCGATGCGGTACTGGCCTTGCAGCTGCCCCCCCCGGAAGATCGGCAGGCTGATGGCTGGGCCGAAACCGGCAATACCGGAGCCGGCCTTGGTCAACAAGCCCAGCCCCAAGGATTGCGCCCCGACATAAGCCGACAGGTTGATATTCGGGTAGAACTCGGCCCGCGATTGATCGATCCGTTTGGCCGCCGCCTCGGCACGCAGCCGGGAGGCGGCGAGGTCCGGGCGGCGCCCGAGCAGATCGGCGTGGAGTTGCGCGGGAACCGTGATGTTCTGTGCCAGGTTGATTGCCGGCCGCTGGATGCGATCACCCCGCTCCGGCTCGGCCCCCATCAGGGCGGCCAGTTGATGCCCCTGCAAGGCGATGGATTCTTCGATGGCCAGCAGCTCAGCCTTGGCCGAGGCGGAGCGGGAGTCTGCCTGACGCACCGTCCCCAGCGTTTCCAGCCCTTGCTGTTGCCGCTCCCTGATCAGCTGCGCGCTTTGGGTGCGGATCTCGAGGGCCTGCTGTGCCGCATCCCGTTGGGCGTACAAGTGCGCCAGTTCGGCATAGGCCGAGGCAATGGCGGTCGACAAGGTCAGGCGCGCCTGCGCCGCATCGGCTTCGGCCGCCGCCTGCTCGTTGGTGGCCGAAGCCAAGGCCGAGCGGTTTTTGCCCCAGAAGTCGATTTCGTAGCTCAGGTCGAGCGTGGCCCGGACAGAGTTGTTGAGCCCCTGTGGCACGAATGCGGCCGGAACACCGTTGTTGTAACTCTGCTTCATGCGGCTCAGCGAAGCATTCACCCCCACCGACGGCAGCGTGGCGGCACCAGCCTGCTGCGCCGCGCCGATGGCCTTGCGCACCCGCGCATCAGCAGCAGCCAGGTCGGGCGCATTGCGAAGCGCCTCGTCGATCAGCTGATTCAACTGGGCATCGCCGTAGTGCTGCCACCAGCTGGCGTCGAGTTGGACCTGCCCCGCATTTGAGCTGGCGCCCAGGGATTTGGGTTGTGGCAACGGGCCGAGATCCGGCACGCTGGCGCAGGCGGCCAAGGCGAGTGTGATGGCCAGAGGCATGGCACGTCGCAGCAAAGCCGTGGGTGATGAAGCGCTCATGACTGGTGATATCCTCATAAACTGAACTGTACGGTTTAGTTATAACTTGACAGATTTCTGCCGTCAAGCAAAACTGAACTAGTTGGTTCAATTTTGAGGCGCCATGTTGTGAGAGTAAAAAGCGAGGCAAAGCGGCAAGGCATCATCGATGCGGCCGCCGAGATATTCATGGAGCAGGGCTTCTCCGCCACCTCCATGTCGGAAATCGCCAATCGGGCGGGCGGCTCCAAGGCCACCCTGTACAGCTACTTTCTGTCCAAGGAAGAGCTGTTTTGCGAGGTCATGCGGGACTTGTGCGCCGCGCGGGTACAGCCGGTCTTTACCGTGCTGGAGACTGGGGAACAGTTGGCCGAGACGCTGGAGACGTTCGCAATCGGCTTTCTACGGGAGATTCTTAGCCCCGACCTGCTGGCGATTCGCCGCATGATGCTGACAGAGGCCGGGCGATCCAACATCGGGCAACTGTTTTACAACGAGGGGCCCAAGGTTGGCCGAACCAGAATCGCCCATTACCTGGAGCAACAGATGCAATTGGGGCTCCTGAAGCAGGCCGACCCATGGCGTGCCGCCCTGCATTTGCTGGCTCTGCTGACATCCGAGCTGGCCGATGAGTGCTTGTGGGGCGTCAGGGAAAAACCGACCGACCAGGAAATCGCCGAGCATGTGCGCTCCGCGCTGACGGTATTTTTTGCCGCTTACGGCACTCAACCCATCTCTCGGGAGTGACGCCACCGGAGGCTGATGCCAGGTTCAGGCGCGCCGGGTCGTTACTTCAGGGGCGGCGCATCGCAGGACAGGATTTGAGCATTTCACAGTAGCCATCCAGCAGGTTTGCGGCCTCGCCTTCCAGGTCGAAGCTCTCGGGGCTGAACAGCCAGTTGCCCATCAAACCGCTAACCAAGGCATGCAGCATGATGTCGGCGCGAGCGATGTTGAGCCCGGCCGGCAACTGGCCCAGCTCAACCGCCCGCTGCAGGATACGGCGGATACGGTCGGTACAATCTACGAGGCACTCTTGTTGGCGCTGCAGCACCGGCCCCATGTCGTTGGTGAGTTCGCACTTGTGATAGAGCACATCGAACACGCGCCGGCGCTGTTCGTTGCGCACCAGGCTTTGCAGAATGCTCAGGCAAGCAGCACGCAATTCACCAAGGGGATCAGGATGTTGCGGATTGTCCACCACGTCAGCGAACAGGGTTTCGATCGGCAGGCTCACCCGGTCGACCATCGCCGTGAACACATCCACCTTGTTTTTGAAGTGCCAATAGATCGCACCGCGTGTCAGCCCGGCGGCGGTGGCGATATCTGCCAGAGAGGTACATGCCACCCCCTGCTCGGCGAAGACCCTCTCGGCCGTGTCGAGAATCAGGCTGCGTGTTTCCAGTGACTCTTCTTTAGTTTTGCGGGCCATCAAGCCTCTCCCGAACTGGCAAGGCGTTCATAGCGCCCCACACGTCATAGACATACATTCATGAATGTATATATACTATCAGCCAGCTTGGTAATTTCCCAGCACCCCGTGTAATCCACTTTATTAGTGTGGTTTTAATAGCCTGGTGATGTGTCTTATGGCTGCTGCCATCGCACTAAGGCAGAGCGGCCTCCCCGCCACTGCACTCGCATGGTTGACGCGCCATCCAGATGTAAGGATCACCAGAAAATCGCATAATTAGGATATTTGCATTTCCAGACGAGAAGCAGGCCGGCTGTCTCCCATAGCCCGTCTCTCTCGGGTCTTCGACTTAGCCATACCCAATCACCCACTTGAGTATCGGGAGCGTTCCATGCGCATCAATAAAAACTCCTCATTGCGTCTGGTCACAGCCGCAACCCTTGCGGCGGTAGCCGTCCTGACCGGCTGCGGCGAGAAGCAGCAGACGCCGCCCCCCGGCGCGGGTCAACCACAGGAAGTCGGCGTCGTCACCGTCAAGCAGGAAAGCCTGGCTCTGTCGACCGAGCTTCCGGGCCGACTGAATCCTTATCGAGTATCCGAAGTACGCGCACGTGCAGCCGGCATTGTGCTGAAACAGGTTTTCCATGAAGGCAGCGACGTCAAGCAGGGTGAATTGCTGTTCCGTATCGACCCGGCCCCCCTCCAGGCAAGCCTGCTGAGCGCCGAGGCGTCGCTGGCCAAGTCGGAAGCGGCGCTGGCCCAGGCCAAATTGCAAGAGGGCCGCTACAAGGAGCTGGTTGCGGTCAATGCAGTCAGCAAGCAGGATTACGACAACGCGGTCGCTGCCGTGAAACAGGGGCTGGCCGACGTGGCCGCCGGCAAGGCGGCGGTGCAGACCGCCAAGCTCAATCTGGGCTATACCTCGGTGACGTCGCCGATCCCCGGCCGCATCGGCAAGGCCCAGGTGACGGAAGGTGCACTGGTTGGCCAGAACGAGCCCACCCTACTCGCCACCGTGCAGCAACTCGATCCGATCTACCTCGACTTCACCCAGTCGAGTTCCGACATGTTGCGCCTGCGCCGCGCTTTCGACAGCGGCAAGCTGGAGAGCGTGGCACCGGGCCAGGCCAAAGTCCGCCTGGTCCTGGAAGACGGTACGGAGTACCCCCTGACCGGCAAGTTGCTGTTCTCGGATGTGACGGTGGATCAGAGTACCGGCATGGTCACGCTGCGCGCCGAGTTCCCGAACCCGAAGCATGAGCTGTTGCCCGGCATGTACGCCCGCGCGCGCCTGGCACAGGCGGTCGACAAGGCGGCGTTGACCATTCCGCAACAAGCGCTGCAGCGCGGCCAGGGCGGCAGCGCCTCGGTGATGCTGGTCGGCGCCGACAACAAGGTGGTGGCGCAACCCGTGAAGGCCGAAACGGCGGTCGGCGACAAGTGGGTGGTCACCGAAGGCCTGAAGGCCGGCGACAAGGTCATCGTGCAGGGCCTGCAGAAAATCCGCCCCGGCGCTCCGGTGAAACCGGTTGCGGCGACCTCTTCCGCCCCCGCCTCGGCCGTCCAAGGTCAATAACGGAGACCGCTCAACATGCCTAAGTTCTTTATCGATCGCCCGGTCTTCGCCTGGGTGATTGCCCTGTTGATCTTGCTGATCGGGGGGCTGTCGGTGGTCAAGCTGCCGGTGGCACAGTACCCCAGCATCGCGCCGCCATCGGTATCGGTGAGTGCCACCTACGCCGGTGCCTCGGCGGAAACACTGCAAAACTCCGTCACGACGGTGATCGAGCAGCAGATGAACGGCATCGACGGCCTGCTGTACATGTCGTCCAACAGCCAGTCGTCCGGCCAGGCCACCATCACGCTTTACTTCCAGCCCGGCACCAACCCGGACATCGCCCAGGTCCAGGTGCAGAACAAGCTGCAACTGGCCATGCCGCGCCTGCCGACCGAGGTGCAACAGCAGGGGGTGAAGGTTGCCAAAGCGACCCGCAATTACCTGATGTTCGTCACGCTGTCGTCGACGGATGGCAGCGTGGATGCGGTAGGGCTCGGCAACTACATCTCGTCCAGCCTGCTCGACCAGCTGAGCCGGGTGACCGGCGTAGGCGAGGCCAATCTGTTCGGCTCGGAGTACGCGATGCGCGTATGGGTGAGCCCGGACAAGCTCAACAGCTTCAAGATGACCACCTCCGACATCATCGCCGCCATCAAGGCACAGAACGTGCAGGTGTCGGCCGGTGAGCTGGGCGGTCTGCCTGCCATCAAGGGCCAGCAACTGAACGCCACGATTCGGGCGCAAAGCCGTTTGTCGACCCCCGAGCAGTTCGGCAACATCCTGCTGCGCGTCAACAAGGATGGCTCGCGTGTGCTGCTGCGCGATGTGGCTCGCATCGAGCTCGGTGCGCAGACCTTCACCACCAAGGCTTACGTCGACGGCAAGCCGGCGGCGGCAGTCGGCATCAAGCTGGCTCCTTCGGCCAACGCCCTGGCCACGGCACAAGCAGTACGTGACAAGGTCAAGGCATTGTCCCCGTACTTCCCTGCGGGGGTGAAGGCCGACGTGCCGTACGACACCTCGAAATTCGTCAAGATTTCGATCGAAGAGGTGGTGAAGACGCTGATCGAAGCCGTGGCGCTGGTCTTCCTGGTGATGTACCTGTTCCTGCAGAACTTCCGTGCCACGCTGATTCCGACCATCGTGGTGCCGGTCGCACTGGCCGGTACGCTCGGTGCGATGGCGGCGTTCGGCTTCTCGATCAACGTGCTGACCATGTTCGGCATGGTGCTGGCGATCGGCATGCTGGTGGATGACGCGATCGTCGTGGTGGAAAACGTCGAGCGCATCATGAGCGAGGAAGGCCTGCCGCCGCGCAAGGCGACGCGCAAGGCGATGGAGCAGATCACCAACGCGCTGATCGGCATCTCGCTGGTACTGACCGCGGTGTTCATCCCGATGGCGTTCTTCGGCGGTTCGGTGGGGGCCATTTACCGGCAGTTCTCGCTGTCGCTGGTGGCGTCGATGGTGTTCTCGGTGCTGTTGGCACTGACTCTGACCCCGGCCCTGTGCGCGACCCTGCTGAAACCGGTCGACGCCGGCCATCACCACGCCAAGAGCGGCTTCTTCGGCTGGTTCAACCGCAGCTTTGCGGCCAGCACCAACAAGTACCAGGGGGCGGTCGCCAAGATCATCCACAAGACCGGCCGCTATATGCTGCTCTACTTCGTCATCATCGGCGTGGTGGCGCTGCTGTTCGCGCGTCTGCCTTCGTCGTTCCTGCCGGAAGAAGACCAGGGCTACTCGATCACCATGGTTCAGTTGCCGACCGGAGCTACTGCGGAGAACACCCGCGGTATCCTGGAGAAGGTGGAGCAGTATTACCTGAAGCAACCGGAAACCGCGCACTCCATCGCTGTGGCCGGCTTCGGCTTCAACGGCAACGGCCAGAACCTGGGTTTGGTGTTTACGCCGCTCAAGGACTGGGACGAGCGCAAGGCCAGCGAGCACCACGTGCAGGGCGTGATCGGACGGGCCTTCGGCTTCTTCTCGCAGATCAAGGACTCGATCATCTACCCGCTCAACCCGCCGCCGATTCCGGAACTGGGCAACGCTACCGGTTTCGACTTCATGCTGCAGGACCGTAACGGCCAGGGCCACGACAAGCTGATGGAAGCGCGCAACATGGTGCTCGGCATGGCGGCCAAGGACCCGCGCCTGGCGGGCGTACGTCCGCAGGGCATGGAAGATGCGCCGCAGTTCCAGGTCACCATCGATCAGGAAAAGGCCAGCTCGCTGGGTCTGTCGCTGGCGGACATCAACAATACGCTGAGCACCAACTTCGGTTCGTCCTACGTCAACGACTTCACCAACGGCACCCGCGTGCAGCAGGTGATCGTGCAGGCCGATGCGCCGTACCGGATGCAGCCGCAGGACATCGAGAAGCTGTTCGTGCGTAACGCTTCCGGGACCATGGTGCCGTTCTCGGCCTTTGCCAGCGCCAAGTGGAGCTACGGCTCGCCGCGCCTGGAGCGCTACAACGGCGTGCCCTCGATGGAAATCGTCGGCACCGCAGCGCCGGGCAAGAGCTCCGGTGAGGCGATGCAGGCGGTCGAGGAAATCGTCGCCAAGCTGCCCGCGGGCTTCGGCATCGAATGGACCGGCCAGTCTTATGAAGAGCGCTTGTCCGGTTCGCAAGCGCCGGCCCTGTTCGCGATCTCGCTGGTGGTGGTGTTCTTGTGCCTTGCCGCGCTGTACGAAAGCTGGTCGATCCCGTTCTCGGTCATGCTGGTGGTACCGCTTGGCGTGTTTGGCGCGCTGCTGGCAGCACACCTACGCGGCCTGCCCAACGACGTCTTCTTCAAGGTGGGCTTGCTGACCACGATCGGCCTGTCGACCAAGAACGCGATTCTGATCATCGAATTCGCCAAAGACCTGCAGGCACAGGGCAAGAGCGTGATCGAAGCGACGCTGGAAGCGGTTCACCTGCGGCTGCGCCCGATCCTGATGACTTCGATGGCCTTCGTGCTGGGCGTGCTGCCGCTGGCGATCAGCAATGGCGCCGGCTCGGCGAGCCAGCACGCCATCGGTACCGGCGTGATCGGCGGCATGCTGTCGGCCACGTTCCTCGCTATCTTCTTCGTGCCGGTGTTCTTCGTGGTCGTACGCAGCCGCTTCAAGGGCAGTGAGCGTCAGCGCAAGTTCTACACGCACCATATGGAAGACGAGGACGCGGCGGTTGCGACGGTGCCGGTGACGGTTGAAACGCGTAACGCGGACCAGGAAGGAAAACACCATGACTAAATACACCTTGCCCGCCCTGCTCGCCGCCACGCTGCTCGCTGGCTGCTCTTTGGCCCCGACCTACCAACGTCCGGCGGCGCCGGTGGCCGGGCAATGGCCGAGCGGACCGGCCTACGGCGGCGATACCGCCACCCAGGCGACCAAAGGCAATGCCGCGGACATCGGCTGGCGCGAGTTCTTCGCCGATGCACGGCTGCAAAAGTTGATCGAGCTGGCCCTTGCCAACAACCGCGACCTGCGGGTGGCGATGCTGAATGTCGAAAAGACGCGCGCGCAGTACCAGATTCAGCGCGCCGATCTGTTCCCGGCGATCGACGCCACCGGCAGCGGCACGCGCCAGCGTCTGCCGGCCGACCTGTCGAGCAGCGGACGCGCCGGCGTGAGCGGCAAGTACAGCGCCTCCGTCGGCTTCACCGCGTACGAGCTTGATCTGTTCGGGCGTGTGCAGAGCCTGAAGAACGAGGCGCTGGAGCAGTACTTCGCCAGCGGCGAGGCGCAGAAATCGGCGCAAATCTCGCTGGTATCGGAAGTGGCGAGCCAGTACCTGACGCTGCGTGCGCTGGACGAGCAGCAGAAGGTGGTCACTGACACGCTTACCGCCCAGCAGAGCTCGTATGACCTGACCAAGAAGCGCTTCGACGTCGGCACCGTCACCGCCCTCGACCTGAGCACCGCCGACAGCCAGGTGCAAACCGCCAAGAGCAATCTGGCGAGCCTGATGCAGCAACGCGCCCAGGCCGAGAATGCGCTGGTGCTGCTGGTGGGCCAGCCGCTGCCGGCCGACCTGCCGCAAGGCAATGCGTTCGATGCCCAGGGCCTGCTGGCGGATCTGCCGGCCGGCCTGCCGTCCGACTTGCTGGAACGGCGCCCGGACATCGCCCAGGCCGAGCACCAGCTGAAGGCGGCGAATGCCGATATCGGCGCGGCGCGCGCGGCATTCTTCCCGAGCATCTCGCTCACCGGCAGCTACGGCACCGCGAGCAGCGAGCTCAGCAATCTGTTCAAGGGGGGACAGCTCGCCTGGAGCTTCATTCCGCAGATCAACCTGCCCATCTTCGACTGGGGGAAGAACGCGGCCGGGCTGGACGTCTCCACCACCAGCAAGAAGATCGCGGTGGCGCAGTACGAAAAGTCGGTGCAATCGGCCTTCCGCGAAGTGTCCGACGCGCTGACGGCGCGAGCCATGCTGGAGCAGCAGATCGCGGCGCAAGAGGCGCTGGTGAAGTCGGAAACCCAACGCTACCAGCTGGCCGAGCTGCGCTACCGCAATGGTGTGGACAGCGCACTGACGCTGCTCGATGCCCAGCGCTCGCTCTACAGCGCACAGCAAGGCCTGATCCAGGCCCGGCTCGCGCGGCTGACCAACCAGGTGACCCTGTACAAGGCGTTGGGTGGCGGCTGGCTCGAACACTCGGCCGCCACGGGAGAGGCACCGCCCAAGGCGGGCGCCCCCTCCTAGTGATAGGTATCCCGCCCGCCGACAGGCGGTTCAAGCAAAACGCCATGAGCAAGGCTCATGGCGTTTTTTTGTCAGCTCGCACCCGATCGCATAACGTACAACGTTGGCCGAAGCCTATCTTCTAGTACACGAAGGGGATCAGGCGGTAGCGTACCGTCTGCATATAGTCCCGATACGCCGGATCGAGCGCCAGATGGCGCTCCTCACGGACGATGCGGGTAAACAGCAACACCAGCAACAGGGCATAGATCAGCACATTGGTCAGGGACGTGTTTTGCAGCACATAGCCGGCAAAAACCAGAAAGTAGCTGGCATAGATCGGATGACGCACGATTCGGTACATCCAGGCCGTCTTGAGCTCCCGTTTTGCCGCGACGATGGCAAAGCTACGGTTCAACGACAGCAAGCCGACGATCTGCAATACCGTCCCGGCCAACACCAGCACGCTCGCCGCTGGCATGACACCCCACGGCGCGGGCCGAAACAGCATCGGCAGAAAACTGCCGGCCACGCCGATCAGCCAGTCCGCAGGAGCTAGGGAGATGGTCTTGGGGCTGCTGCGCACGAAAAAAAGCACCGCCGTCAGCGTTTCTGACAAGACCACCACCATCAGAGCAACGTCATGGGTCTGCTGAAACCGGGTCAGATGGGCGTAAGAAAATAGCCACCAGACCAGTGAAAAAGCCGCCCCGACATACAGATTGAAGCGCTTTGAATACAACAGGCCCGTCAACGTGTCCATGACCAACCCCTTCCGTTCGTCAAACAAGCTCTGGCGGGAGAACCGTATCCCCCCTGCCGCCCCTCTTCGGGGCGTGACTCGCCACGCCAGAGAGATTCATGCACACCCGCACTACATCAACGCCCCGTCGGCACGCGGCGGCACCACCATGCCCAACACCCACTGGCTCCAAAGAAAGGAATGATGGTTTTTCCGATGACACGCGTGATCGGCAAAGGCCGCATCGATAAAGTCGTTGTTGAGACAGGACAGGCCGGACTTTTCGGAGAACAGACTCCTGCCCCTCAGCCACTGGGCGACCGGTGCCGCGAAGCCCTGTTTCGGCCGACGCAGGGTGTCCCTCGGCAAGAAAGGCTCCATCGCTTTCTTCAGGATGTACTTGGTTTCGCCGTGCCGGATCTTGTAGTCGGACGGAATGGTCCGTGCCAGGTTGACGACATCGATATCCAGAAACGGCGAACGCAGCTCCAGCGAGTTCATCATGCTGGCGCGATCGGTTTTCGCCAGAATGTCGTCCTGCAGATAGATATCGGTGAAAAACTGCAGGGTCCGATCGACCGGATCGGTTTGCGAGCAGCGCTCCCAGGCGTCGATCGCCTCGGAGAACACCTCGTCGAGGTCGACCGGCTGCTGGAACAACTCGGCGAACTCCTGCTCGTCGAGCGGGCACATCCATACCGGATTCCACAGCCGGGAGGGATAGCCGACCCCACGGATGGCCCGTTTCAGCTTGAAGTCGAGGCTCATGTAGCCATCCAGCACCGGCAGGTGGCTTGTCAGTAATTGGATCACCTGATGTACCGGCCTCGGTACGGCCTTCTGGTAAAAGCCCGCCCACTTCAGGGCCCGAAACGGCGCGTACCCCCCGAACAGCTCGTCGGCGCCATCGCCCCCCAACGCCACCGTCACGCGCTCGCGGGCAAAGCGGCACAATAAATAAGTCGGCAGCAGCGAGCTGTCGCCCGTCGGCTCATCCAGCCGCCTCACCACCTCGGGCAGCAACGCCCTGGCGGCCTCGCACCGCAAGATCTGCTCATGATGCTGCGCCTCGATGTGTTCCGCCATCTGGCGCGCATAGCCCGACTCGTCAAAGCCCTTCTCGTCGAACCCGATACTGAACGTCTGCAACTGGCCCGGCTCGAGACGGCGGGCCGCCAGCGCGGCCACCGCCGACGAGTCGACCCCGCCGCTGAGAAACACGCCCACCGGCACATCGGCCACCAGGCGCCGGGCAACGGCCTGGTCCAGCAACGCGGTCAGCTCTTCTTGGCACTGGCGTTCGAAGCCGGCAGGGCGCGTTTCGGTAGGCTCGAGAACGAAGGACCAGTAGCGCTCTACCTCGACCACCCGCTCCTGCAGCGCAAAGGAGAGCGAGCACCCCGCCGGCAGCTTGAAAATGCCTTCGTAGGGTGTGTGCGGCGCCGGAATGTAGCCATAGCCGATGTATTTCTGGATGGCCCGGGTCGACACCATGGCGGTGACATGCGGATGCGTCAGCAGGGCGGTCAGTTCGGACGCAAAGACCAGAGTGTCCTGCTGAAACGTATAGTAGAACGGCTTCTTGCCGAAACGGTCACGGCTGCAAAACAGCCGCTGCCGGGCCTGATCGTAAAGCGCAAACGCCCACATGCCGTTGAGCTTGTGCGTCAGTGCCTCTCCCCACTCGCGGTAGCCATGCAGCAGCACCTCGGTATCGGAATGGTCGGTGGTGAAGACGTGCCCTGCCCGCTCCAGTTCGGCGCGCAATGCCTGATGGTTGTAGATTTCACCGTTGAACACCACCCCCAGGCGGCCGTCCGCAGTCCACATCGGTTGATGGCCATCGGCGAGGTCGACAATGGCAAGCCGCGTATGGCCGAGATACACCCCTCGGCCCCGGTCACACCACGCCCCTGCCCCATCCGGCCCGCGATGACTCAACAGTCGGAGCATCCGCGACAGATCCTCGGATGTGCCCTTGCCCACGAACCCGGCGATGCCACACATCGGACTACCCCTGAAGGCCGTGCGGCTTGATGTTGCAGGTCTTGCCGATCAGATACACGGTCTTGCCTTGCGCCTCGTAATAAGTACGGATCAGCACTTCGGCCAACAGCCCCATCAGAATGCACATGAAACCCGAGATACCTGCCATCACACCCAGCAGCGGAAGGGGCGTCGAAATCAGGGAAACGCCTTCGACAAACTTGAGGTACAGCGCCCAGGTCACCACCAGCAGGCTCACAGCGAGAATCACGACGCCGACCGAACCGAACAAATACATGGGTTTGCCGGAATACTTGGCCAAAAACTTCACCACCAGCAGGTCGAGCAGGACCTTCACCACCCGGCTGATGCCATACTTGGACACCCCGTTCTGACGGGGATGGTGCTGGACCGGAATCTCCGCGATCCTCGCCCCGAGGCAGCTCGCATAGATCGGGATGAAACGGTGCATTTCGCCGTACAGGCGGATGCCTTTGATGATGTCCTTCCGGTACGCCTTCAGCGAGCAACCGTAGTCATGCAGGTGCACCCCGGATACGTACGAAATGATCCCGTTGGCGACCCGGCTCGGAAGCGTACGGTTGAAGGGGTTGTCTTTTCGATCCTGGCGCCACCCGGAAACAACATCGAAGCCTTGTTCCAGTTTCTCCAAGAGGCGCGGGATGTCCTGCGGATCGTTCTGCAGGTCGCCGTCCATGGGAATGATGACGTGGCCTTCGGCATAATCGACCCCCGCCATCATCGCCGCGGTCTGGCCGAAATTGCGGCAGAACTTGATCACCTTGACCGACGCATTTCGTGCCGCCAGCTCTTCGAGCTTGTCTTGGCTGCCATCGGTGCTGCCATCGTTGATGAAGATCAGCTCCCAAGGCTGCCCCAATCTCTCGAGCACTGAAACCGCCTGCTCGTATAGCGCGGTGAGATTGTCCGCCTCGTTATATACAGGCACGATAACCGAGATCATAAGCACCTCTCGCTCAAGGTAAGCACGGCGCAACGTTGATGACGTCAAACTCAGGTGATGGTCCGCCCGACCAGCACGATTCCGGAAAAGATCAACCCGATCCCCAGCAGCCTGGTAGCACCAATCGGCTCACCCAGTACCAGATGCGCGGCAATAATCACCGCGACGAACTGCATTGCCGCCAGCGATTGCGCCACGTTCAGCGGCAGCACCCGCAACACGACGATGTACAACAGCGCCGCCAGCCCGAAACATACAAAGCCCAGGACGATCTTGATGTTGAGCAGCCCAAGCAGTCCGCCCTCCGCACGCATCGCCCCGGATTTAAAGAAAAGGTTGGCCGAAACCGTGAGCAAGACCATCGCCAGATAACAGGCAAGAATCTTCATGACTGTGCCCTCTTCGGCTTCTCCGCCATGCCGATCACGATCAGCCCGGCATGTCGGAGCCCGGGAATCCTGACCGTCCAACCATCCAGTTTCGCCATCAGTCGCGTCAGCGCTCGAATACCCGGCAGGTAGCGAAACAGGCGATTGAAGACCAGCACGTCACTGTTCATCAGCAGGCAATAACCCAAGAACCCATGGGTTTCCCAGTGCTTCAGCTCCAGGCCCGCCTGGGTTAGTACTGGAGCCGTTTCCTCATAAAGCAGAGGCCGTTCGGTCTTTTCATCGAGTGCGGGTGACAGCCAGTAGATGAGCGCGCGCAGCCAGCGCCACAGGAAGAAGTCGCTCACCGGCTCGCGCCAGTAGAAGCGCCCGCCCGGTTTCAACACCCTGCAGATCTCACCGAACAGACGCTCCCGGTCGTTGACATGGTGAATGCCGCCAATGATGAATACGCTATCGAAGGTGGCATCGTTCAGCGGCAGGTTGGTGGCGTCACCCTGGATGAAGCAGTAGCGCTCATCGTCCAGATGCCGTCGCGCCACCGCCAGCATCGAGGCGGAGATATCGACGCCGACCCCGCTGCCGACCCGCCGACCCAAAAGACGAAACGCCTCGCCACTGCCGCAGCAGATTTCTGCCGTCACCGCCAGTTCGGCATCCGAGACCACCCGATGAAAGGCATCGTCCAGATGGGCCATATACTCCTGTGTATGGGGATAACCGAGATTTTCGAGATACTGCGCATGAACCTTCTCGAAATGCGCCTGCTGCCGCTTGGCATCCTCGGTGCACAGGGTTTCGGCAAACAGGGGAATTCCGGAGGCATTGACCCGGTAGCAATTGGCGCCATCAGAACTCGACAGGCCCTGCCCGTCGTATTCCAGCACACTCCCGGAACTGGGGCAGCGCATCATCCGGACAAACTGCGAGTTGAGATTCATCGCTCCCTCCCCCAAACCTGACTGGACCCTTTTGCGGCATCCGCCTCAGCCCCGACCACTGTTTTGGCCATATCGGGCAATGAGCGTCTGATACTTGCTAACGTTTCTGAGCAAGACGGAATGCTTGCCATCATCAAAAACGGACTTGAAGCTTCCGTCCGCCAGAATGAGCTGCCGGATCGGCGCCGAGCTGTCGCACACGACATAATCGATGCCGTAGCTGGCAAAGTGCTTTTTCCAATCCTTGTCACCCCGATAAGTTGCCAGGTAGCGATCCACAAAGCCCTTTGGGTAGATGTCCGTTCTGCCGTAGATAAACACACGCTGCTGCGGGTACAACCGGTAAATCAGGTAGCCGCCGTAGTGGTAGGTATTGAACATGCGCCCTTCGATGTGGTTGGCCAGGATGAAATCCACGGCTTTCACCGGCATCAGCTCAGTCAGAGATTCTTCCGCAAGGTTTTTCCGCGAAGGGTAGATCAGGGCAATCGCCAGCAGGGCAAATATCAGGAGCAACAGGTTCATCACTCCTTCCGCCCCACCAACCTGCCTGTTTCCCGCAGCCCAGGCCTTTCCGGCCCTAGCGGCCAAGGGATGTGGAGCAACGCTTGCCCGTTGGATCGGGAATCGAAGTTTGTGCAAACCCTCAGATACCGGTAGATCCCGGTAGAACAGCGCAAAATGCGGGGCCATAGCGAGTGCGGCTAAAGGCAAGTTCCTCACCGAGATGAACGCGCCCGCGATGTAAATCAACGACACACCGGCTTCGGTCAGGTCGGGCTTCCTGCGCGAATAGACCATGGTCAGGAAGAAAATGAACACCATGGTCAAAAAGTACTGGAACAGCCATTGGTGAAAGCTGGGCGACTGCCATTCGGTAATGAATTGCATATCGCCCGAGGCCACAATGGCATTGTAAGGATAAAGCCAGTAGCTGAACCCTTGCGGGTTGATTGCCGTCGCAAGCAGCCCCAGCAGCACAACCAGGGAGAGTCGTGTCAGCCGTGAAACGGCAATACAGCCTGCCGCATCGCGCCAGCAATACTTGGCCCATTCCGCCGCCGTGAACGCTGCCATCAACACCAGACCGAGGAAGAAGCCGCCGTGCAGGTTGGCCCACAGCAGCATGATGAGGGGTATCCACCCCAGCCCCCGGTCAGAGGCGCAATACTTGAAGCGGAACAGTACCCTGAGCAACAGGGCGAACAATAAAAAAGTAAAGATATGGGGCCGCGGGGCCAGCAATCCCATGAACACACAGAACAGCAGAATCGCCAGGGCCGCCTTGCCCTCATCCTTCAGGACGTCAAGACAGGTCTTGTAGCTGACGACCCAGCACGACACGTAAACGGAAGTGGTAAACAACCACACCGCTTTCAAGCCGCCCAGCCGGAACAACTGGTACAACAGCCATTGAGACAACCACTCGGAATTGACCCAGGAATGCCCAAAATTGGTATAAGTGAACACATCATGCCAGGGCAATTGCGAAGAGCTAGCAATAAGCTCGCCCGTTTTGAGATGCCAGTAAAAATCTGGGTCCTCAAATCTGGGGAAAAACCCGACCACCATAAACATGACGATGAAAATAACGATCGGCAGCGTCAAAAACCCTTTCAAGTAAGCCATCTCTTTAAATCCCCCCGTTATTTTTATAATTGATTTGTCAATCGCACCCGTTTCACCCTTGAGATGCACTATAGTGCATGACAAAACATTATCAAGAGCTTGACACCCATTTGAGAACAGCCTAAACCATAGTGCATGTCATACCCGAATACATGGCCACACAACATTCAAGCAACCCGCCAGTAATTCAATAAGCATTATTAACAAATGTCATTTATACCAAAACCATAAACAGGCGCTTTCAACAATGAGCCAAGCCTCCATGTCAAAACTAAAAAGCATTCTGACGTCACTCTTCAATGATAAAGAAGGTGTCACCAGCATCGAATATGCATTATTGGGGTCCTTGATCGCCGTGGTGATCCTGTCGTCTGTACTGGGGCTTGGAACCAACTTGGCAGCATTGTTTGCGAATGTGGCGACACAGATTGCGGATGCCATCGGCGGCGCCCTATAGCCAGACCGCCTCCCGGCCAAAGCTTAATTCATAAAGGCACCGGACAATCTATCAAATCGTGATAGATGGGACCGGGGTTTTGTGGAAAGTCAAAAGAAATGCAAATGGAGAATAAAAATTTGCGATTCATCTTGCATCGCAAACAAGTTGTACTAAATTGGGTTTAACGGAGGGCTCTTTTACGCAATTAGCAAGCCAAGCAATGCCGCCAAAAAGCAACTTATGCAAATAGACTATTTTTAACGGCGAAAATAATACCATCCGGGTTGAGCTGCAGCTGTAAGACACGGTTTTTTTATGCCCTAATTTAAAACAAATGCAACGAAGTATGCTTAGCAGAAACTTCACAATATTGACTGCTGGAAGGCGGCCCAAGGGAAACCTGGCAATCCAATGCTTCAGCCTGGAATGCCACGAAGCAAGGCGTCATGACGTATGGCGCAATGACAATGGCAGCACCTTGCTGCTTTGGGATCACTCATGATGGAGAGTATGGCCATGAAAAAGCTGACGTATGCATTGAAACAATTCACCCAGGACGAAGAGGGGGTGACCGCCATTGAATATGGTTTGATTGCCGCACTCATTGCGGTAGTGATCATTGCTTCGGTTAAAGCCGTCGGCAACCAACTGAGCCTTGTGTTTAACAACATCGCAACGGCACTAAACGCTGCACTTTAATATCAAATAAGTTAAAAAAACGCATGCCACAGTAACAACACACGGCTCATCATGCCATCAACCATAACGATAAGCATCTTGCTTGGGGCGAGGCTGGGCCTGCTTGCAGGCTTCCTCCTCGCCGCCGTTATCACTGATACGGCCGCCAGGAAGATTCCCAACAAACTGGTGCTAGGGGGATTAGCAGTGGCGTTTCTCTGCCAAGGGCTTTTTTTCGGTGGAGGGGGTTTGCTGGATGCGGCAAAAGGGATGGGGCTGGGGTTCGTGCTGTTTCTGCCCCTCTACCTTTTACGCGCCATGGGGGCGGGCGATGTAAAGTTGATGGCCATGGTGGGTGCGTTTACCGGCATGCAGGATATCGTCGGCATCGTGTTATTCACGCTTGTGGCTGGCGGGGTATTGTCCCTGGCATTTGCCTTGAAGCTGAAATCGCTTCACCAGCTGATCGACAACGTGAAATACCTGACTCTGGCTGGAATGAGCAAAGTTGCCGCAGGGAAAATGCCGGTCAATGATTTTCCTGTCAATTCGATAGGAACACTGCCCTACGCTTGGGCTATAACGCTAGGGACAGCAAGTTATTTTGTTTGGCACTCACTGTAAAATCCAGTGCAGCATTAAAGCTCGAACAACAATAAAACAATAACTCATCCGACTGACCAAGGGGCTTGCGGCGCAAAGCGGCTTTTTTTGGGCCAAGTCACATGCATTTCGGGTTATCTATGAAGTTGAAGTTTTGATTTGGCAAGATCCACGTTCTCAACATGAGGTTATGGATTGTGCCAAATAATCGGGGAAGGAACGACGATGTTCAATCCGGATGGTCTGGAGTCGCACAATAGCGGCTCATCCCAAGAGTTATTGCCCAAAGCGCCGCAATCCGTCAAAGAAACCGAACTGGATTTTCTCTTCCTGGTGGAACTGCTCTGCAAGACCCTGTTCTTCCACGGGCAGATGCGACTGGTCGAACTGGTTAACCACACCAAGCTGTCCATTTCCGTGCTCGAACCGCTGCTTGCCTTCATGCGCACCGAGCAGCTTTGCGAAGTGTCCGGGCGCAGCGACACCGAAGCCACCATCGCCTTCAACTTGACCGACGTTGGCCGAAGCCGGGCGCAAACCTTCCTCCAGAAAAGCCATTACGCCGGCCCGGCCCCGGTGAGCCTGGTTTCGTACATCGACATGGTGCACAAGCAGTCTGTCAGCGGCATGAAGATCACCAAGGAGTTGGTCGCCGAAGGGTTCGAAGGATTCGTACTGCGGCAGAGCACACTGGACCAGTTCGGCGCCGCCATGAATTCGGGCCGGGCCATCTTCGTCTACGGCCCGGCCGGCAGCGGCAAAACCTACGTCTCCGAGCACCTGGCCACGCTGCTTACCGGCTACACGGCCATCCCGCATGCGGTGGAGATCAACGGAGAAGTCGTCCAGATCTTCGACCCGCTGGTGCACAAGCCGGTGAGCAATACCGGCGCCGCGGGCTCGCTCGACCGGGGCGTGCGGCACGACCCGCGTTGGGTGCTCTGCCAGCGGCCGGTGGTGATTACCGGCGGCGAACTGACCCTGTCGATGCTGGATCTGGAATTCGACCAGAACACGCGCTTCTATCAGGCACCGCCCCAGGTCAAGGCCAACAATGGCCTGCTGATCATCGATGACCTGGGACGCCAGTTGGTCTCGCCTCAAACCCTGATGAACCGCTGGATTGTCCCGCTGGACCGCAAGGTCGACTACCTCGCGCTGCATACCGGTACCAAGTTCATGGTGCCGTTCGACGTCATCGTGATCTTCTCCAGCAACATCCCGCCCAGCCAGTTGGCCGACGAAGCCTTCCTGCGGCGCCTCGGCTACAAGATTTATATCGGGGAACTCCATGAAAACGAATATCGCTCCATCTTCGAGCAAAACTGCAACCGGATGAATATTCCGTTCAGCGAAGCGGGGCTGCGCTTTGTCATCGATCAGTTGCATGCCAAGCACGACAAACCCCTCCTCGCCTGCATCCCGCGCGATCTGCTCGAGCAGGTGCGCGACTTTGCCTTCTATCAGGGCGTGGAACCGGAACTGTCGGAAAAGATGTTGTCATGGGCATGGGAAAACTACTACACCCGAGGCTAGGTTGGTTGACTGACCCGGATTCGAGCCTCACATCACGCACGGGGAGATGCCAGTGAAAAACCCAAGAGCAATCGGAATGATCGTGGTGTCCGTCATCATCGGCCTGGTGGCCGTGGTGATGGCATCCCAGTGGATCAACAAGCAGACCAACGTGGCGGCGCAAAAAGTCGTCGTCGCCTCGATGGACATCGACCTCGGCTCCAAACTGTCACCCGAGATGCTGCGCTCCGTCGACTGGCCAAGCGGCAGCATTCCGGAAGGGGCGATTCTCGACCCGAAAGCACTGGACGGCCGGGTGTTGAAAACCAGCGTGAATCGTGGCGAGGCCATCCTCGAATCGAAGCTGGCTCCGGTCGGCACCAAGGGCGGGCTTTCCGCCGTCGTCATGGAAGGCAAGCGCGCCATGACGGTCAGGGTCAACGACGTTGTCGGCGTCGCCGGCTTCGCCCTGCCCGGCAACTACGTCGACATCCTGGTCAACACCACCGACGACGCTAAAAAAGCCCAGAACAGCGATGCCAGCATCTCCAAGATCGTGCTGGAGCACATCCTCGTTCTCGCCGTGGCCCAGGAAGCGAGCCGGGACGACACCAAACCCAAAGTGGTCAATGCCGTAACCCTCGAGGTAACGCCAGAGCAAGCCGAAAAGCTCGACCTGGCCCGCAGTGTGGGCACCCTCTCGCTGGTACTGCGCAATCAGGTCGATCCTAAGCCGGTACAGACAGCGGGCATCACCAAGCAGGTCTTGCTGCGCGGCCATGACGAACCGCTACCGCCCAAGGCCACCGCCGAAGCCAAACCCGTCAAGAAGCACGTCAAAGTAGCCAAGAAAGCGACCAAGCCAGCCCACACGGCCCCCACCGTCGCCGCGGCCCAGACCTGTGTGGAAATTGTACGTGGCACATCGCGCCACCGTGAGTGTTTCTAGCCTGATTGCCAGATAAAACCGCTCATTACGTGAGGGAACCATAATGAACAAGAATCCTGTTGGTGCGCTGCCTGGACTCAATGCCTGTGCTTACGCCCTCGCCACCTGCGGCATGCTTCTTCTGGCTTCCTACAGCCAGGCCGCAACAACCACGCCGAAACGGCTGGCAGCCACGCCTTCTACCGTGGCGCCTTGCAATGCGATCGAATCGGCGCCGCTGGTCAATGTCACCGTCGGCAAATCGTTCAGGCTGAAAACCCCGGTGCCCATCAGTCGCATCCTGCTGGGGAACCCGGAAGGGTCACAAGCGGCTCAGCCCAAGGAAAGCTCCGACGCCAACGCAGACAAGGGAAAGTCCTCGGCAGGAGGAAGTGCCAAATCCGGTGTGGCCGACGTGGATGTGATTCTGCTGAGCCCCAGCGAAATCTACCTCTTGGGCAAGAGCGTCGGTTCTACCAACATCATCCTGCTCGGGCGTAACGGCCAATGCACCCTGGTCGACGTAGCCGTCGGCGCGGACACTGCCTCACTGCAAGCATCGCTCAACCAATTGCTCTCTCCCGGCGCCAATAACGTCAAGGTCAGCGCAGCGTCGGATTCGTTGGTACTGACGGGCACGGTGGCCGATACCGCCAAGCTCGACAGAGCCATGACGTTGGCCGAAGCCTACGCCGGCAAATCCAAAGTCATCAACATGCTATCGGTCGATGCCCCACAGCAAGTGCTGTTGGAAGTCAAAATTGCCGAGATTTCCAAGAAATTGCTCGACAAGCTCGGCGTCAATATCGCAGGCATCCTGAACCATGGGGGCTGGACCTACTCCTGGAATAGCCTTTTTGCCAATGATCCGCTGGGCAAAGCCTTGCTAAGCGGCATCAATGATAGTGCGACACGAGCATTTCAAATCGATGCCCAGCATGATGACGGCCTGCTGAAGGTTCTGGCAGAACCGAACCTCATGGCGATCAGCGGCCAGGAGGGAAGCTTCCTCGCCGGTGGTAAGATCTTCATACCGGTGGCACAGAACAATACAAACAATGGCGGGTCGACCATCACTCTGGAAGAAAAGGAATTCGGGGTCGCACTGCGCTTCACACCGACCGTGCTCGACGGTGGCCGCATCAATCTCAAAGTCGCCCCTGAAGTATCGGAGCTGAACCCGGAGGGCGTCGGCATCTCCGCCATCGGTGTAGCAGGAAAATCTATCCTGCCATCCTTCACTACTCGGCGCGCCGCCACCACCGTACAACTGCATGATGGCCAGAGTTTTGCCATCGGCGGCCTGCTCAAAAACAATGTCACCACCAACATCAGTGCCTTCCCGTTCCTGGGCGAAATTCCGATTCTGGGCGCACTGTTCCGCAGCACCAGCTTCCAGACCGACAAGTCGGAACTGGTTTTTGTCGTCACCCCGCGGCTGGTGAAACCGTTGCCGCCTGATTACAAGCTGCCAACAGATAACTATATCCCGCCGAACCGGGCAGAACTTTTCCTGGGTGGCCGCATGGAAGGCAGACAACCCGAACCCTCTGCAAGCAAGGCCAGCGAGGCCTCGCCCCAGCCCGAAGCATCAACACAAGCCACCAGCGGCTTCGAAGTGAAATAAGGAGGCCACGCCATGCAAGCTTACAAACTGATGATCACCATGAGTGGGACTGTGTTGGCTGTGCTGCTGACCGGTTGTTCCTCCACCCCGTATCTGGACAGTCATTTCGGCGAGTCGGTGGACATGATCAAGGCCCAACAGACCATCAATCCTCAGGCATCGCAAAACATGGATCCGGTAGCCGGAATTGACGGTAAAGCGGGGCAAGAGGCTATGGGTCGCTATTACGACTCGTTCAAAACTCCCCCCTCTACCAAGGACATACTCACTATTGATGTCCTGGGCGGAAGCAGTGGTGGTAGTAAATAGCACGCTATTTATTAGATAGACAAAACGCGCGAGGTGGTTTCATGAAGCGCTTTGCCCAGCTGCCGACCCGACAACATCAAAAGGGTGTGGCCGCCATCATCGTCGGGTTATGCATTGTTGTGCTGATTGGTTTTCTGGGCCTAGTGGCTGATCTTGGCCGGTTATTCATCACCAAGACCGAACTCAGCGATGCCTCCGATGCCTGCTCCCTCGCTGCGGCGGCTGAACTCAAAGGGGATGCTGAGTCGCTGAACAGGGCCGAGAGTGCGGGCATAACAGTAGGCCAACGCAACAAGGTCGATTTTCAAGCCAATAACGTCACGATAGTGCCGAATCTAGATGTCACGTTCAGCGACCACTTGAACGGCACGTACTACACCAAGAACGCAGTTGCACCAATCAATATTGCCAACATGAAGTACGCCAAGTGCACCCTGCCGCGCACCGGCATCATGCCCTGGTTCATGCAGGTTATGGGCATCGGCGCCCAGAGTGTCAATGCCCAAGCGGTCGCAGCCCTCTCTCCCTCCCAAACCAACTGTGCAATCCCAGTAGGTCTTTGCAGTCAGCCAAGCCCTGGAACTGCTTGTACGGATATCAATGGTAATCCGCTTGGCTTTAATTCAGATGAATACGGCTTCTGTATTGGAAAGTGGTATGGGAGTCGATTTAGTGCAGGAGGTGGTTTTACCGGTAGCTTCAACCTCATTGACTACAGCCCTCCCTCAGGCGGGGCCAGCGAACTGTCTGGCCAGTTAACAGGTGCCGGCCAGTGCAATCTGAATGTTACAAATCCTGTTGGGCAGACCGGGATGCAGCAATCCATTGCCAACGCATGGAATACCCGCTTCGGGCTGTATCAGGGGAGTTACAACGTAAGCAATGCGCCTCCCGACTTCACTGGCTATGCCTACACAGCCATTTCCTGGCCAAGTCAGTACAACGCTTATGACGGTACTGATGGCACTCGCCCAAATTTTCAAGACTCTCGCACAGCCCATACCGTTTACCAAGGCGACGCTGCCGCCGGTCTGAGTCTGACTGGCAGTGGGAGCAGTGCCACATCCACCCAGTTGAGGGATAACGGAGCAGACCGACGTATGGTCCTGATGCCTATCGTCAATTGTGGAGGGTGGACGGGGTCTCAGACAGTTCCCATCCAGAAATTCGCCTGTGCGCTGCTGCTGCAACCGATGCAGGCCCCCGGATCGGATACCTATATCGAATACCGTGGCCAAGCTGATGTACCGGGAAATCCGTGCGCCACCCTGGGCTTGCCTGGTGCGGGGGGCGGTATCGGCCCCAAAGTCCCAGCGCTCGTACGGTAGGAGGCGGAGATGCGACGCTACTCCAGACAAGCAGGTGTTGCCGCGGTGGAAATGGCGTTCTTGTTGATGCCATTGATCTTTATCGTATTCGGCATTACCGAATTTGGCCGTGCTTTCTACCAATACAACACCGTGGTCAAGGCGACACGGGATGCGGCCCGCTATCTATCCGCGCAGCAACCGGGGACAAAGGACGCCGAGGCTACATGTCTCGTCAAGTACGGTAATTACAGTGCCTGCCTTGCCGACCCTAGCTATACCGGCCCACTTTTGGCTCCCGGCTTGGCAACAGCAACCATCACGATCTGCGACTGGCCACGGTGTGCCAACCATAATGCACAAGGCAGCGATCCAGTCGTGAATCTGGTTTCAGTCACGGTAAGCAACTATCAATTTACTTCCTTGGTACCTTTTGTCACATCGGGTTTATCGACAATCACCTTTGGTGACATTCATACCACGATGAAGGCGAACCTATGAAAACGGCCAAAGCACGGTTGTTTGCATCAACCCAAAAGCATCAAAGCGGAGTTGCAACGGTGGAGTTTGCATTGATCGCCATGATTCTTTTCGCCCTACTATTGGGAATCATGGAATTTGGCCGCCTACTGTTCACTTGGAATTCCGCCGTGGAAGCCACTCGTCGGGGAGCCCGGCTTGCCGTGGTGTGCGACATGAATGCCACAGGAGTCAAAAATGCCATGCGGAAAATTCTTCCCATTGTCGCGACAGGGGATATCAGTGTCAGCTATTCACCCAGCACCTGTACAGGGTCGGCAGACTGTCAAAGCGTGACGGTTTCCATATCTCCCAACGCGCCGGCCTTTCATTACAACTTCCTTTATATCGGTACTTCATGGCGGATTCCGGCATTCAGTACCACGCTGACAAGGGAAAGTCTGAGCAACGGTTCTGGAGCCGATCAAAATCCCGATTGCTCGATTACATAATGCAACAAATCGGACGTCACGATAGCAATAACTAGATGGGGGTTGCCATGAAAATATCGATTGTCTCCCTGAATACCAAGCATCTCGATGAAATGCGCCGTTTTACCGAGGTAGACATCAACCGTGACGTCAAGGTATTTCCTGGTGGAATGGAAATGCTGGCGCCGGTTGCCGATCAGTTCCATCCCGACATTTTGATCTTCGAATGCGATGAGCAAGATTTGACGGATTTTTCGGCTTTGTCGCGCTTGAACCTTCGCCACCCGGATATTACCGTCATTCTGCTATCCAACATCCAGGCATCCGAAACCCTGCTGAGCGCGATGCGGGCTGGCGTTCGGGAAGTACTCCCCTCTCCGGCAAACCGTGAAGCCTTGAACCTCGCCATTTCCCGTGTCGAGGAAAAACGCATGCTGCAAAACTCGGCACGCCCCAAAGGCAAGGTATTCGCCTTCATCCCGTGCAAAGGCGGCAGCGGTTCCACGTTTCTTTCAACCAATCTGGCTTATAACCTGGCCACCCAAGAAGACAAGAATGTCATCCTGATCGATCTCAACCTGCAGTTTGGCGATGCCGCGCTTTTCGTCACCGACCACAAGCCTTCGGTAAACTTGGCCGAAGTGGCTCGTCAAATACACCGCATGGATGCCTCGTTTCTGGCATCGAGCCTGATAACGGTGTTGCCCAATCTGGGTATTCTGGCCGCACCTGACGACCCGGTTCAGGCCATGGAAGTGACTCCGGCCCATATCGACACCTTGGTCAACCTGGCACGAAACCACTACGACGTGATCATTCTCGATATTGGTCGAGCTTTGGACCCGGTCAGCATCAAGGCACTGGATCACGCCGACATCGTTTTCCCCGTCCTGCAAATCACCCTGCCCTTCGTGCGCGATGCGCGTCGCCTGCTCGACGTACTGCGCTCTCTGGGGTACTCGCGCGACAAGATCAAGTTACTGGTCAACCGCTACGAAAAAGGGGGGGAGATCAATCTCGAGGATGTTGAAAAAACGCTGGGCCTGCCGGTATTCAAAACCATACCCAATAGTTTTCGGGCAGTTGCCGCCTCGGTTAACCAAGGCATTCCCATCGCGAAACTATCTCCCAACAACCCGGTAACACGAACCATTCAGGAGCTCAGCAAATCGCTGGTCTCCGAAGCAAGCTCCGGAGAATCGTGGTGGGGCAATTTATTGAATCACTTCAAGGGTGGCGAAACCTCAAAAAAGGTAATAGCCGACCCTAGTATGACCAGGCCCATTTCATCCACACGGGAATGATAGGCCCGGCACGGGCCGAGATCTGCTAACGAGCATGGCATTTTCACTGTAACCACCGCATCAGCTGACTGGATTATTGTTTTGCTCCCTGTCGCCTGATCACATGTAGAGGGGTAATCATCATGTCCTTGCGAGACCGGCTCGAATCGCTGCACACCCCACCCGAAGCGCTGCAAAACATCGTCAAATCGGCATCAGGCCTGGGTTATGAGACTTACCATGACCTGAAGGCGCGCATCCACCAAAAGCTGCTGGACCGGGTGGACCTGACCGTCATGGAAAGCCTGACCCCAGACCGTTTGAAGGATGAGCTAAAAATCCTGGTAGAGCGTTTGTTGAGTGAAGAAAACACCGCACTCAACGAGACGGAGCGGCGCAATCTGGTCCGCGACATCCAGCATGAAATGCTGGGCCTGGGGCCCCTGGAACCCTTGCTCGCCGACCCCACCATTTCCGATATCCTGGTCAACACCTACCAGCAAATCTATATCGAACGGCGCGGCAAGCTGGAGCTGACCGACATCCGCTTCAATGACGACGCCCACCTCATGAAGATCATCGACAAGATCGTGTCGCGCATCGGCCGACGTGTCGACGAATCCAGCCCGATGGTCGACGCCCGCCTCCCGGATGGCTCGCGGGTCAACGCTATCATCCCGCCTCTGGCCATCGATGGCCCGATCATGTCGATCCGCCGCTTTGCCGCCGTGCCCCTGCGCATGGACGACATCATTGAATACAAGAGTTTGACCCCGGACATGGCCACGGTGCTGAAAGGGTTGGCCAAGGCCAAGATGAACATGCTGATTTCGGGCGGAACGGGCAGCGGCAAGACCACCATGCTCAACATTCTTTCCGGCTTCATTCCTGAAGTTGAGCGCATCATCACGATTGAAGACGCCGCCGAACTTCAACTGCAGCAGCCACACATAATCCGGCTGGAAACACGCCCACCCAATATCGAAGGGCGAGGCGAAGTACCCCAGCGTGCCCTGGTACGCAACAGTCTGCGCATGCGGCCGGACCGCATCATCCTTGGCGAGGTGCGCGGGGCGGAAGCACTGGACATGCTCCAGGCCATGAATACAGGGCACGAAGGTTCCATGGCGACCATTCACGCCAATACGCCTCGCGATGCCATTACCCGCCTGGAGAACATGGTCGGCATGTCCGGGATGAATCTGCCGCCCAAGGTCATCCGCCAACAGATCAGCTCCGCCATCAGCGTCATCATCCAGATCGCCCGCCTGACGGACGGTAAACGCAAAGTGGTCAGCATTCAGGAAATCACCGGCACCGAGGGCGATGTCATCACCATGCAGGAACTGTTCCATTATGTTCAGACCGGCATCGGCATGGATGGCGCAGTGCAAGGGTACTTCTGCGCCACAGGCGTTCGACCAAAATTCATTGACCGCCTCAAAACGCACGGTGTAGACATCTCCGACGCGCTGTTCGACCCCAATAAACGCTTCGAATAGGTGCAGACATGGACACCACCTTCGCGATACTCATCGTCCTGATTTTCATCGCCGTGGTCTTCCTGCTGGAAGGCGCTTATCTCACTTGGAACACCTACAAAGGACCGGAAGCGACGCGCATCGAGCGACGCCTGCAGGCCATGTCCGCTGGAGCTCACCACAGCGAGTCGATGAGCCTGATGAAAGAACGGCTGCTCAGCGACACCAAGGTCGTTCAGCGATTTCTGCTCGGCATCCCCCGTGCGCACCAACTGGATCGGATACTCTTGCAGTCTGGCCTCAAGCTGAAGGTGGGGAGTTTCCTTGGGCTGACACTGGCATGTGGCCTGGCTACCTTTTTCCTGTTACAGCTCTTACCACTTCCCCTTCTCGTTCCGGTTCTCGTCGGTTTGGCTGGTGCCACCATCCCCTGGATGGTGGTAATGCGTTTCCGCCATAAGCGCCTGGTAAAGTTCGAAGAGCAGTTACCCGATGCCATCGACCTGATGTGCCGCGCCCTGCGTGCCGGTCATGCCCTTCCGCAATCGCTGAAAATGATAGGCGACGAAATGTCCGACCCGATCGCCGGCGAGTTTCGCACCACGTTCGATGAAGTGAATTATGGTTTCTCACTACAAGAGGCCATGATGAACCTGGCTACCCGCATCCCGAGTACAGATCTTCGCTACATGGTGATCGCCGTGCTGATTCAGCGCGAAACCGGCGGCAACCTGGCTGAGCTGCTGGGCAATATCAGCGCGCTGATTCGTGCACGGCTCAAGCTCTACGGCACGATCAGGGTTCTCTCCGCCGAAGGCAAGCTTTCGGCCTGGATCCTGACCATCCTGCCCTTTGCTGTCGCGCTCATCATCCACCTGCTCAACCCAGACTTCATGAAGGTGCTCTGGGAAGACCAAACGGGATTGATGATGGTGGTAGGTATCGGCGGCATGATGCTGGCCGGCATTGTCTGGATGCGCAAGATCATCAAGATTCAGGTTTGATCGTCGGCCACACAACGCATTGAGAGGGAAACGACATGAACACCTCGCAGTGGATTTATCTGGGCATCATTTTTGTGGCGGTTTTTGGCGTTGCCCTGACCATTTCGCTACAGATGGCGCCCAACCGCGTCAAAGCGCGCCTGGACAAGATTTCCGAAACAGAAACCCCCATCGATTCGGATAACTCGTCAGCCTGGGTTGCCAAAGCCGTCAAAATCGCGACCCCACTCGCCAAGCTCTCGGTTCCAGCAGAAGGCTGGGAAACCTCCCCCATTCGTATTCGCTTCATGAACGCGGGTTACCGCGGCCCATCCGCCGTGCCACTGTTCTTCGGCGCAAAGACCTTTCTCGCGCTGCTGCTTCCCACCATTCTGTTTCTCTACCTGGGGCTGACCGGTGGGCATCAGGACGGCACCAACTTCCTGCTGTTCATGCTCCTTGCCGCCGGGATCGGTTACTACCTGCCCAATATCCTTCTCTCCCGTCGTATCGAAAACCGTCAGCGCGAGATTTTCAACAACTTCCCGGATGCCATCGATCTTCTGCTGGTCTGTGTCGAGGCGGGCCTGGGACTCGATGCCGCTTTACTCAAGGTTGGGGAAGAAATGCGCATCAAGAGCCCTATTCTTGCTGACGAGCTTCACTTGGTGAACCTCGAATTGCGCGCCGGCAGCACCAAGGAAAGAGCCCTGCGCAATCTGGCCATCCGTACCGGGGTACAGGAAGTGGACACTCTGGTTGCCATGCTGATTCAATCAGACCGCTTTGGTACCAGCATCGGCGAATCGCTGCGCGTGCATGCCGACGACCTTCGTACCAAGCGCCGCCTACGCGCCGAAGAAGCCGCGGCAAAGATTCCACTGAAACTGCTTTTCCCTCTGATTTTCTGCATCTTCCCGGCCCTGCTGCTGGTCTTGCTCGGACCGGCCTTTATCCAGATTTACCGTGTGCTGCTTCCCACAATGGGTGGCGGGCAATGAGTCATATCACATAACTTGATAGACAGTCGCTATGAAAGGCCTGATCATGAAAACAAAGTATATGGCGTTGCCGTTGTTATGCCTTGCACCTTTTCTGCAAAGTTGCGAATCCACTCCGCCAAAACAAGCATGGGAAATGCAGCCGTTGATGCGGGTAAGCAACTCCAATGATAGTCCGGCTGCGTACTACCAACTCGGCCGCTACTACCAGGGACAGAATCGAGCTGACAAGGCTATCCCAGCCTTTCAGAAAGCTCTCGCTCTGGATAGCCAGTATGCCGAGGCCCACAATGCACTGGGGGCGTTATATGCGGCACAAGGCCGTTACGACATGGCCATTGCCGAATTTCAAAAAGCACTGACCACGTCCCCAGGCAGCCCTCATTTCCTCAACAATCTTGGCTACACCCTCTATCTGCAAGGCCACTATGCCGAAGCCGCCGCCATCTACGAGAAAGCGGTGGCACTAAGCCCCTCCGACCTCAAAATCGTCAATAACCGCAACCTCACCTTGGGCAAGCTGGGAGGACGAGAGCAAGCTAAACCGGCGCCGCTGCTGGCCGGCATGCCACAAGCCACTCCCTCCCCCACCACCCTGGCCTCGGCTAGCGATCCCACGAAGACAGCAGTCGATCAGAGACGGCAGGACACCATAGTCGCAGTGGCAACACCTCTGGCAAGCGCTCCTCCGCTGATATCATCGCCCGTACCTTACACTGCGGAGGAAGGGCATCCCGTGCAAAAAACTGCCATTGAACCTCCGAGCACTGACCGCCATGAGCCGCAACAGGAAAAGAATGCTCCAGCAGCCATGTTGACCTGGAAAGAAACAACGAAGGCCGCAATGACTCACCCCGTTCCGCGTGTTGAGGTGTCGAATGGAAATGGTGTCACTGGAATGGCGAAGCGGGTCGGCTATGCGCTTGCCAATCAAGGCTTCGCAAAAGCTCGCCTCACCAACCAGAAACCCTTCCAGCAATCGGTAACGCTGGTGGAGTACCGACAAGGCTTTGCTCCCGAAGCGGAAAGACTCAGCGCCAGCCTGCCGGTCAAGCCAATGATCAAGGAAAAGAACGATCTGAGAACCAGCACGGACATACGCTTAGTGCTAGGAAAGGACGTGAAGCGCAACATTGCTCTTGTAACGCCGAAACAGCAACCCATCCGCTTCGCGCTCAAATGACAAGCTGGATGCACGGGAACTACAGCAGCAATACCAAACCATCCAGCCACTTGAATTTTGCACTGTCTCTCTGTTTTACCTGAGACCGGTCGGGTTTCGTTCTCGGAGAAAATACCCACGACCTCAAGCAACGACCACTTCTCTGACAAAGGCAGACCCAGTTCCATCCTACGGCCCCTTTGCCATCAGGAACTTGGCGCGCCCGATCGAGGGCCAAAACAGTTGCTGGTTTAGCGCCGCGTCACACGTCAGCTCAGTGTTTGTTATGATATTCCGGATCAATACAACTGCGGATTTTTGATGAAGGCCATACTCTCCGAAAAAAACCTTTTGATCGCCACTTTTGTGGCGATTGTTCTTTTTGCCCTTGAGCACAGCCTGCTCCAGATGATCAAACCGGTAGTTTTTGTTGTCATCGTCATTCTGCTCGCCACCATCATGGGCGCCGCCCTGCGCGTGGCTTACCATGCCGAGATGCTGGCGGTGAAGCTGGGCGAGCCCTACGGGACGATGATCCTGACGCTATCGGCGGTATTGGTGGAGGTGGTGATTCTGGCGATCATGATGCTTTCAGGCGGCGGTCCCACCCTGGCGCGCGACACGGTCTATTCGGCGCTGATGCTGGACATCAACGGCATACTCGGCTTTGCCGCCATCATCGGCGGACTGAAGCACGGGGAGCAGCCGTATAACCTCGATTCGGGCAACAGCTACGTATCGATGATCCTAGTGGCGGTAGGCGTGTCTATGTTCGTGCCCGAATTTGTGCCACAAGAAAAGTGGCAGGCCTACTCAGCCTTTACCATCGTGGCGATGGCGCTGCTTTATGGCCTGTTCTTGCGCCTGCAGACCGGCAAGCACAGCTATTTCTTCGATTACGCCTACGAGCACCAGGAAGAGCACGAACACGGGGCCGAGAGCATTTCGACCGGAAAGCACGCTGGCCTGCTGGTGCTGAGCATCGGGTTGATCGGGGTGTTGTCGGAATTGATGGCGGCTTTCCTGCACGCAGGCCTGGAAGGCAGCGGGCTGCCCGCGATCGTTCCGGCCATCCTGGTGGCCTTGATTTCGGCGAGCCCGGAGATTCTGACCGCGATGCGGGCCGCCGTTGCCAATCGCATGCAATCGGTGCTGAACATTGCGCTGGGAGCATCGCTGGCAACCGTGGTTCTGACCATCCCAGTGATAGAGGGGATTGCCTTGTTTACCGGCCAACCAATCCAGATGGCGATGACTCCCGCGCAGACCGCCATGGTGCTGCTGACCCTGCTGGTGGCGACCATCAACTTGCACGATGGGGAGACCAACGCCATCGAGGGCTACACGCATGTGGCACTGCTTGCCACGTTCCTGTTTTTGGCCGGGATCGGGCTGTAGAGGCTTGGCGGGAACCTCAAAGAGGGGCAGATGGCCCGTCCTGCGCGGGATGGGTGAGACGTTGAGGAACCCATCTGCACCTCCTGCGCGTTGCTGATGGGTTGCGACGCCAGCGCCTTCACCCATCCTACCGACGGAAAGAAACGTGGCTGGAGTAGAGGCCGTCGTTTCCGGCGGGTATAGGCTTAATGGACGCCCAGCCCGGCTTACTTGCGACGCTTCGGCTTTTGCCCGCTATCGGGCTGCAAAAACAGCGGGTCGGCATCGAACAGCATGCCGGTACGACCAGTCTGGGACTGACAGGCGATCAGCAACGCCCGGTTGATCGCCTCTTTCTTGCTGACCCCCCACCATTCGATCATCTTGTCGAGCGACTTCTGCGCCTCGCGATTGAGTTCCACGGTGATCGACAACTCCTGCAGGCGGTTGCGGCGCAGTTCGCGGCTGCGCCGCTTGCGCTCGGCCACGCTCATGGCGCGCTCACCCAACGGCTTGCGGCCGGGCTTTTTGCGCACCCCGCCAATCAGGTCGAGGGTGTAGTGATCACAGGGGTCTATCATGCAATGGTGACGGGTCACGTTGGAGGGGCGCAAGAATACCACGAAGCGGCTTGCAGCGGGAGACCCTCGCTGTCTCTAGAGCCGATTCAGGCCGGTTTCCCGACCCCGATCGACCTCATACCAGACCAGACCCGCTGGCCAGCCATAGCACGGCCATGGCAAACAACGCGGCGATCAGATCGTCCAGCATCACCCCGAAACCACCGTGAACGTGGCGGTCGAACCAGCGGATCGGCCACGGCTTGACGATATCGAACAGGCGGAACAGCCCGAATGCCAACGTCCAGCCGGGCACGGTGAATGGTGTTATCGACAGCACCAGCAGCATGGCGACGATCTCGTCCCAGACGATGCCGCCGTAGTCGTGCACTCCCAGCGCATCCCCGGTCACCTGGCACACCCAAACGCCAAAGGCGAACAGGGGCAGGCTCAGCGCTGCCAGCAACGCTCCGTCGACCCCGACCCGATGCAGCAGCCAGGCCAGCGGCAAGGCGGCCAGCGTGCCCCAGGTGCCCGGTGCATGCGCCGCCAGGCCGGAGCCAAAACCGAACGCCAGGAAGTGGGCCGGACGGCGCAGGACGAAGGCCCAGTCAGGTTTACGCAAAGTGGTCAAACCCGCCCCTTTGCAGAGTCACCGGCTGCCCGGCGGCATCCAGCAGGCGGCTTCCCTGCCCCGCCACGATACGGCCGATACGCGTCAGCGTGCAGTCCAGTTCTTCGGCCAACCCTTGCAACTCGGCACGGGCCGAGGACGCGGCGGTGAAGCACAACTCGTAATCATCACCCCCGGCCGCGATGGCGTCGGCCAGCTGGCCGCGGTTTTCCGCCATCCAGGGCAAGGTCGGCAAGGATTCCAGCCACACCTCGGCGGCGACGCCAGAGCGCTCCAGGATGTGACCGAGATCGGCCATCAGGCCGTCGGACACGTCGATCGCGGCGTGCGCCACGTCCAGCAAGCGCTGGCCGAGCGCGACGCGCGGCGTGGGGTAGTCGAGCTTGCGGCGACAGACGGCGAGCACCTCCGGTGGAAGCGCGACATCGCCACGCAGCCGCTGGCCCACCGCCAACGCGGCCAGGCCCAGCTCGCCGCTGACCCAGACGTCGTCCCCCACTTGGGCAGCATCGCGCCGCAACGCCTGGTCGGCAGGGGCTTCGCCGAAGATGGTGACGGAGAGCGTGAGCGGGCCACGCGTGGTGTCCCCGCCGATCACGCTCACACCATGAGCTTCGGCCAGGCCGAAGAAACCGGCAGCGAACTCGCTGGCCCAGTGCTCGTCGACTTGGGGCAAGGCCAGTGACAGCACGGCCCAGCGCGGCGTGGCTCCCATCGCAGCGATGTCGGAGAGGTTTACCGCCAGCGTCTTGTGACCCAGCGCCCTCGGTTCGACATCGGCAAAGAAGTGCCTTCCCTCCACCAGCATGTCGACCGAAACATGCAGATCGTGGCCGGGAGTCGGCCTGACGATGGCCGCGTCATCCCCGACCCCGAGCACGGCGTTAGCCGCCGGTCGGGTGAAGTGGCGCTGGATCAGTTCAAATTCATTCATGGGCACACACGTAAAAACACCCGCCGGCAGCGGGTGTTGCTGTGAAAATAGGCGCTTTATTTAGTGAG
Source organism: Pseudogulbenkiania sp. FW507-F1 (assembly GCF_058781125.1). NCBI lineage: Bacteria > Pseudomonadati > Pseudomonadota > Betaproteobacteria > Neisseriales > Chromobacteriaceae > Pseudogulbenkiania > Pseudogulbenkiania sp. FW507-F1. Next base: position 36,723 of record NZ_JBYSWM010000005.1, read on the forward strand.
CGCGACGGGAGCGCTGCGAGGCGACCTCGTCCGGGCGCACGTCGGCGGCCAGTTTGTCGAGCACACCGTTGACGAACTTGTGACCATCGGTGCCGCCGAAGGTTTTGGTGATCTCGATGGCTTCGTTGATGATCACCGGGTACGGTGTTTCCGGATGCTGGGTCAGCTCCAGGGCCGCCATCAGCAAGACCGCGCGCTCAACCGGGCTGACTTCGTCGGCCGGACGCTCGTAGTAACGGTCGATCTTAGGCGACAATTCAGCCGCATCTTTCAGTACGCCGAACAGCAGCGTACGGAACAGCGCTTCGTCGGCCTTGACGAAATAGTCGTTCTCGCGCAGGTGTTTCTCGATCAGCGAAGCCGGACGGTCCGGGTTCAGCTCCCACTCGTAGATGCCCTGAACGGCAAATTCGCGCGCGCGACGGCGAGACGTTTTCATGTAATGCGAATCCTTGTCTTTAAAGAACGATGGCGACGCGACGCGGCGCCGGCAGAGGGAACGGCTTAGCCGCGCAACGCCTTGCGCAGGTTGACCATTTCGATCGCGACACGGGCAGCCTCGCGGCCCTTCTCGATCATGCGGGCCTCGGCCTGCTCGTCGGTTTCGGTGGTCAAGATGGCGTTGGCAACCGGGATGTCGAAATCGAGGCCGACACGGGTTACCCCAGCGCCGGATTCGTTCGACACCAGCTCGAAATGGTAGGTTTCGCCACGAATCACCGCTCCCAGCGCCACCAGTGCATCGAAACGGCCGGACTTGGCCATGGTTTGCAACACCAGCGGCACTTCCAGCGCGCCCGGCACGGTAGCCAGGGTGATGTTGGCGGGGTCGACGCCCAGCGCGCGCAGCTCGCCCAGGCAGGCATCGCGCAGACCGTGGCACACGTTCTCGTTGAAGCGGGCCATGACCACGCCCACCTTCAGGCCTTGGCCGTTGAAATCGGAATCGATGCGCTGGATAGCTTCAAGCATGGTGACCTCGCGGCAAATCGGTAACAAAACGGTGCATTCTACTAGATTTCGATGTGGACGTGTTCGGGCTGGCAGAATCCGGTGACCTCAAGCTCGAAGCCGGTCATCGACGGCAGGTTGAGCGGAGTCGACATCAGCTTCATCTTGCCTACCCCCAGCGATTTCAGCATTTGGGCGCCGATGCCGAAGGTTTTGCCATCCCATTTTGCCTTGGGCGCTTCTTGCTGCGGCAAGGCACGGGCCAGCAGATCCAGCCCGGTTTCGTTGCGATGCAGCAGGATCATCACGCCCTTGCCGGTTTCCTCGATGATTTCCAGGGCATTGGGCACGGTCCAGGAGTGGGGGCTGCCGAGCGGATCGATCAGGTCCATCACCGACAGCGGCTCGTGCACGCGCACCAGGGTTTCCTGATCGGCACGGATATCCCCCTTGGCCAGCGCCAGGTGGGTGGCCTGCGTCATGGTGTCGCGGAATACGTGCATATCGAACGAGCCGAACGGCGTGTCGATCGGGCGCTGGCCGACGTGCTCGACCAGGTTCTCGGTCTCGCTGCGGTAGTTGATCAGGCTGGCGATGGTACCGATCTTCAAGCCGTGAGTGGCAGCAAACTCCATCAGCTCGGGCAGGCGCGCCATGGTGCCGTCGTCATTCATGATTTCGCAGATCACCGAGGCCGGCTCCAGCCCGGCCAGACGCGACAGGTCGCACCCTGCCTCGGTATGGCCGGCACGCACCAGCACGCCGCCCTTTTGCGCCTTCAGCGGGAAAACGTGACCCGGCTGCACGATATCGGTCGGCTTGGCCTCGCGCGCCACCGCCACCAGGGTGGTGTGGGCGCGGTCGGCGGCGGAGATGCCGGTGGTAACGCCCTCGGCGGCTTCGATCGACACGGTGAAATTGGTGCCGAAACTGGTGCCGTTGTTGGTCGCCATCATCGGCAGGTTCAGTTGCTTGCAGCGCTCTTCGGTCAACGTCAGGCAGATCAGGCCGCGGCCGTGCTTGGCCATGAAATTGATCGCTTCCGGCGTGACGTGCTCGGCTGCCATTACCAGATCGCCTTCGTTCTCGCGGTCCTCGGCGTCCACCAACACCACCATCTTGCCGGCCTTGATGTCGGCGATGATGTCCTGAATCGGGGAGATGGTCATTTCGGTTTTCCTTGTGCTTTCATGCGGCCGTGCCGGTCGCGTGGGATGTTCGTGGCGGCGGTCATGGGACAGGCTCTTCGGCCAACCCTCTGCCGGATTTCAGTCCTTGCGCTGCGCCAGCACGCGTTCGACGGTGTCGACGATCGCCTGCGTCTGCGGATCGATCTCGATGTTGATGGCGTCGCCGGGCTGGCGGCTGCCGATGATGGTGCGCTCCAGCGTCTCGGGGATCAGGTGGACGCAGAAGCGGTTGTCGTCGACCGCGCCGATGGTGAGGCTGATGCCGTCAATACCGATATAGCCCTTGGTGAGGACATATTTGGCGTGCTCCGCCGGCAATTCGAACCAGATGGTACGGTTGTTCGGGCTTTCGACAACTTCGACGACACGGGCGAGGCACAGGATATGGCCGGACATGGCGTGGCCGCCGATCTCGTCGCCAAAGCGCGCCGCGCGTTCGATGTTGACGCGGTCGCCTACCTTCAGCTCGCCGAGATTGGTGATGCGTAGCGTTTCCTGCATCAGGTCGAAATAGACCAGATCGCCCTCGACACGAGTGACGGTCAGGCAGCAGCCGTTGTGCGCCACCGAGGCCCCCAGTTCGAGTCCCTGCAGCAGGTGGACGGGCAGGCGCACGACGTGGGTGCGGAAGCGTTCTTTTTCTTCGATGCGGACGACCTCGGCGGCCGCCTGGACTATGCCGGTAAACATGGTAAGGGTCTTTTCTGCCGGAGCACTGCGGCCGGTGAACGTGAAACGGCCATGATAACGAAATCCGCGCCTGGTGCCGACGCCCGCACCGGAAAAAGAATCCGGCGCGATGTGCCTGCGACAGGCGTTATCGGGTAAAATTTGGGGTTTTGAATCCAATCTCAAGCCCCATGTCTGCCGAATTGACCCGCATTGCCGAAGAAGTGGCGCGCCGCCGCACCTTCGCCATCATCTCCCACCCTGACGCCGGTAAGACCACGCTGACCGAGAAGCTGCTGCTGTTCTCGGGCGCGATCCAGATGGCCGGCACGGTCAAGGGCAAGAAAACCGGCAAGTTCGCCACCTCGGACTGGATGGAGATCGAGAAGCAGCGCGGCATCTCGGTCGCCTCGTCGGTGATGCAGTTTGACTACCGCGACCACACCGTCAACCTGCTCGACACCCCGGGCCACCAGGACTTCTCCGAGGACACCTACCGCGTTCTGACGGCGGTGGACTCGGCGCTGATGGTGATCGACGCCGCCAAGGGTGTGGAAGAGCAGACCATCAAGCTATTGAATGTGTGCCGACTGCGCTCGACGCCGATCGTCACCTTCATGAACAAATACGACCGTGAAGTGCGCGACTCCCTCGAACTGCTGGACGAGGTGGAAAGCGTGCTGAAGATCCGCTGCGCCCCGGTCACCTGGCCGATCGGCATGGGCAAGAACTTCCGCGGCGTATACCACATGCTGCGCGACGAAGTGCTGTTGTTCGAGGCCGGCGCCGAAAAAATCACGCTCGATCTGGAAGTGATCCAGGGCATCGACAATCCGCGCCTGGACGAGCTGTTCCCGCTCGAGATGGAACAGCTGCGCATGGAGATCGAGCTGGTCAAGGGCGCGTCGAACGAGTTCAATCTGGACGAATTCTTGGCTGGCGAACTGACCCCGGTGTTCTTCGGCTCGGCCATCAACAACTTCGGCGTGCGCGAAATCCTCAACGCGCTGATCGACTGGGCGCCGATGCCGGCCACCCGCGACGCCACGCTGCGCGAGGTAGCCCCGACCGAAGAGCCGTTCTCCGGCTTCGTGTTCAAGATTCAGGCCAACATGGACCCGAAGCACCGCGACCGCATCGCTTTCCTGCGCGTGTGCTCGGGCAGATTCGAACGCGGCATGAAGATGAAGCATCTGCGCCTGAACCGCGACATTGCCGCCTCCAGCGTGGTGACCTTCATGTCGCACGACCGCGAGATCGTGGAAGAGGCCTTTGCCGGCGACATCATCGGCATCCCGAACCACGGCAACATCCAGATCGGCGACAGCTTCTCGGAAGGCGAACAACTGGCCTTCACCGGCATCCCGTTCTTTGCCCCGGAACTGTTCCGCTCGGTGCGCATCCGCAACCCGCTGAAGATCAAGCAGCTGCAGAAAGGTCTGCAGCAGCTGGGCGAAGAAGGCGCGGTGCAGGTGTTCAAGCCGCACAACGGCGGCGATTTGATCCTGGGTGCCGTCGGCGTACTGCAGTTCGAGGTGGTGGCGTCGCGTCTGGCCGCCGAATACGGCGTGGACGCGGTATTCGAATCGGCCAGCATCTGGTCGGCACGCTGGGTATCGTGCGAGGACCGCAAGAAGCTGGAGGAGTTCGAGAAGGGCAACCTGAACAACCTGTCCACCGACGCCGGCGGCAACCTGGCCTACCTGGCCCCCAACCGCGTCAACCTGCAACTGACGCAGGAACGCTGGCCCGCCATCACCTTCCACGAGACCCGTGAACACGCGGTCAAGCTGAACGACTAAGCCGGAATGGAGCGTCTGTTCGACTGGTTGGCCAGCCTCAGCCACCTCTATGTGATCGACATCATCCGCTCGGTTGCGCTGGTGCTGTTGCTGGTGGTGGTGCGCAGCACCGTGATGCGCGCCATTTCGGCCAACCCCAACGTGCCCCTGGAGGTGCGGCGGCGCTGGTCGATCAGCCTGCGCAACGGCTTGGTGATCCTGGGCTTGATCGGCATGGTGACCATCTGGGCCAAGCAGCTGGAGACCATCGCCTTGTCGATGGTCGCCTTCGCGGCGGCCCTGGTGGTGGCCACCAAGGAGCTCTTCATGTGCGTGGGCGGATCGCTGATCCGCACCACCAGCAACAGCTTCGACCTGGGCGACCATATCGAAATCGCCAACCTGCGCGGCCGAGTGGTGGACATCAACCTGTTTTCTACCACCATCATGGAGATCGGCCCGCGCCACGACGCCCACCAGCTCACCGGCCGCGCGGTCTCCTTCCCCAACAGCCTGCTGCTGAGCCACCCTGTGGTGCGCGAGAACTACATGGGCGACTACGTGGTGCACGTCACGACCGTGGCGGTGCCCTACAGCGTCCCGCCGGCCCAGGCCGAACGCCTGCTGAAAGCCGCCGCCGAGGAGGCGTGCGCCCCGCACGTGCAGGCTGCGCGCCAGCACATGGAGCGCATCGCCGCCCGCCACCTGGTCGACACCCCGTCGGTAGAGCCGCGCATTGCCATCTTCCCGATCGACGACAAGCGCTACAACCTCATCCTGCGCATCTCCATCCCCGCCAAGGACAGACATCGGGTCGAACAGGCGATTCTGCACCAGTTCATGTGCCGCTGTTTTCCGGAAAAGGCCGTAGAGCAATAGCTCTAGCCATGGCATACTCACGGCCTTCACCCTGCTGCCACCCTGCCCCATGACCCGAAAACGCATCAAGACGTACGATCGTATCGTCGAGGAAAGCCTGACGCTGTTCAACGAACAGGGCGAACGCAGCATCAGCACCAACCACATCGCGGCCCACCTGGGGATCAGCCCGGGCAACCTGTACTACCACTTCCGCAACAAGGAAGAAATCGTCCTTCAGATCTTCCTGCAATACCGCCGCTTCATCACCGAGCGGCTTGCCGTTCCACCCGAACGCGAGCTGCAGGTGGAAGACCTGGTGAACTACCTCGACACCGCCTTCCTCGCGATGTGGCGCTTCCGCTTCATGTTCTACGACCTGCCCGGCCTGCTGGCGCGCAACCCGCAGCTGCAGAACGAGTACCACCAGTTCGTCAACAGCGAACTGAAAGACATTCTCGGCCATCACTTTCGCGCCTTCATCCAGCTCGGGCTGCTGGAAATGGACGACGACGATATCGAGTCGATCTCGGTCAATATCTGGCTGGTGGTGAAGTTCTGGTTCGCCTTCGAGCAAACCGCCCACCCCAAGGCCGTCATCACAGAAGCGTCGGGCCGGCGTGGCGTCAAGCAGGTGCTCACCCTGCTCAAGCCCTATGTGCAACCGCCCTTCCTGGCCGCCTTCACCGAACTGCGCCGCCGCTACGACAGCTAGACCCGGTCAAACGGCCCCGCCAACTGCCGACACCCCTCGGGCTCGGTGCCCCTCCCTGCCGACCAATACCTCCCTCCGGCGCGGTTTCGACGTAGACTGTCGGTTATATCGCTATCGATCCAGCACAAGATGCCCTCCACCCTGGCCACCCCGTTCGCCCCGGCCGAGCCGATGACCCTGCCCTCGCACGTCATGGCCTGCCCGCAGTGCGGTCTGCACGTCACCCTGCCCGCTCTGCGGGTAGGCGAAGAGGCGTTTTGCCCGCGCTGTGACGAGCACCTGGTCAGCATCCCGCGCTCACCCGTCGACGCCCCCCTGGCCTTCGCCTGGACCTCGCTGATACTGCTCTTGCTGGCGTGCAGCTTTCCGCTGCTCGCCATCGACGTGCAAGGCAACCAGACCCAGATCTCGCTGCTGCAAAACGCCGAGGCAATCTACCGGCGCGACTTCGCCCTGCTGGCCAACGTGCTGCTGCTGTGCGTGCTGCTGCTGCCCGGGCTGTTCCTGCTGACCGTGATCTATCTGTTTTCCGGCATAAAGACCGGGCGCCGGCTGCCCGGCCTGCGGCCACTGGCCACACTGGTCGGGCGGATTCAACCGTGGATGATGGTCGACGTGTTCCTGCTTGGCGCCATCGTCAGCATGATCAAGATGGCCTCCTTGGCCCAGGTGGGTTTCGGGCTGTCGTTCTGGGCGCTGCTGGGCTTCAGCCTGGCGCTGACGCGCACCGGCAGCCTGATCGAGCCGCATTGGCTGCATTACCGCATCAACCTGCTGCATGGCACCGACCCCACGCAGGACCAGGCCGAACCGAGCCATGGCTGCCATACCTGCGGCTTTCTGTCGCCGGCCAGCGAAGCGCGTTGCCGCTACTGCCACGCCACCCTGCATGCCCGTCATCCCCGCAGCCTGCAGAAGACCGCTGCACTGCTGCTGGCCGCGGTGGTGCTCTACGTCCCGGCCAACCTGTACCCGATCATGCTGACCGAGTCGCTCGGCCGTATCACCCCGTCGACCATCGTCCAGGGTATTTTCGTGATGTGGCAGAACCGCTCCTACCCGATTGCCTTGATCATCTTCGTCGCCAGCGTGTTCATTCCCATCGCCAAGATGATTGCGCTCGCCCTGCTCTGCCTAGCCGCCGCCATCCCGCACCAGGTCCACCCGCTGCACCTGACACGGTTGTACCGCGTCATCGATTTTATCGGCCGCTGGTCGATGGTCGACGTCTTCGTGGTCATCATCCTGGTCACGCTGGTGCACATGGGCTCGCTGATGTCGGTCCACCCCGGTGTCGCCGCACTCTCCTTTTGCGGCATGGTCCTGGCAACCATGCTGTCGGCCATGAGTTTTGACGTACGCTTGTTATGGGATGTAAAACAACCGGGTTCAACCGGATAAGAACATGACGAATTCCACTGACGAAAACCAACATCCGGCACGAACCCGGCCACAGCGGCGGCTCTCCATGGTCTGGATCGTACCGATCATCGCCATGCTGGCGGGCTTATGGATGATCTACGACACCTGGAGCAAGCTGGGGCCGGAGATCACGCTGAACATGGCCAGCGCCGAGGGCATCACCCCGGAAAAAACCACCATACGGGTGCTCGACGTCAATATCGGCAAAGTCACCGCCGTACGGCTGAGCCCCGACAACAAGAGCGTGCGGGTCACGGCCCGGCTCGACGCCGGCACCGACTCGCTGCTGAGCGTCGACAGCCGCTTCTGGGTGGTCAAGCCGCGCATCGACAAGACCGGGGTATCCGGGCTGGGCACGCTGCTCTCCGGCGCCTATATCCAACTGCAGCCAGGCAAGTCGCCGGAACGGAAGACGGAGTTCCAGGCCTTGGCGTCGGCACCGGTCACCGGCCCCGATGTCCCGGGGCTGCGGATTCGCCTCAACGGCCAGAATGTGAGGGTGCTGTCGGTGGCCGACCCGGTGCTGTACCAGGGGTTTCAGGTCGGACGGGTTGAAACGGCCCACTTCGACCCGGCCACCCGGCAAATGAACTACCAGTTGTTCATCGAACAGCCCTACGACCGGCTGGTGACTGACACCTCCCGCTTCTGGGTCGCCAGCGGCCTGCAGATCAGCGCCACCGCCGAAGGGCTCAAGATACGCACCGGCTCGCTGGAAACCCTGGTCAGCGGGGGCGTCGCCTTCGACGTTCCGCGTGGCCGACCGTTAGGAGGGCGGGTTGCCAACATGACTCCGTTCAACCTCTACCCGGACCAGGACAGCATCAACGAGCAATACAGCGGGCGGCATATCGATTACCTGGCCTTCTTCGACGAATCGGTGCGTGGCCTGACGGTCGGCGCGCCGGTGGAGTACCGGGGCCTGCGCATCGGCACGGTGCAAGCGCTCCCCTACCCGCTGAAGAGCCAGAAGCGCTGGGTGCTCGGCGAGCGGCGCATTCCGGTGCTGCTGCGCATCGAACCCGACCGCATCGAATCCTTTACCCAATCCCGCCCGAACGACTGGCAGCAAGAAATCGAACGCGCCATTGGCGAAGGGCTCAACGCCCGCCTGAAAACCGGCAGCCTGCTGACCGGCGCCGTGTTCGTCGACCTCGATTTCGACGGCAAGCTGCGCGAACGGCACACCGCCAGCGTCGACGGCCTGCCGGTGCTGCCGACCACCAGCGGAGGGCTGGCCCAGATCGAGACCAAGGTGATCGCCCTGCTCAACAAACTCAACGGCCTGAAGCTCGACACGACGCTGAACACCGCCGACCAGACCTTGGCCGAAGGACAGCGCACCTTGAGCGAGGTACGCCGCCTGACCCAGCGCCTGGACGGATTGCTGGCCCAGCCGGATACGCAGCAGCTGCCTCAAGACTTGCGCGGCACCCTGCAGGAATTGCAGCAAACGCTGAATGGCGTCTCGCCGCAGTCCCCCGCTTACCAGCAGCTGCAACAATCGCTGTCGACGCTGAACCAGTTGCTGCGGGAGATGCGCCCGGTCGTCCGCACCCTGGACGAAACCCCCAACGCCCTGCTGTTCAACCGTTCCGCCCGCGACCCCGAGCCGAAAGGAGCCACACCATGATGCGCTGTTCCGGGCTTGCACTACTGGCCGCGCTGGCCGGCTGCGCCAGCGCACCCGAGGTCCACTACTACCGGCTGTCGGACGAGACCATGGCGGCGTCCCAGTCCGTCGCTGTCGAGGGCAACATTCAGCTCAGCGTCCGGTTACCCGACTACCTGAACGACCGCAACATCGTCTACCAGAGCGACGACGTCACCATCGCCACCGCCCGCCAAAACCTCTGGGCGGAACCGCCGGAGCAAGCCATCGGCCGCCGCTTGAGCGCCGAGCTGGGCCGGTTGCGACCGCACTACGGCTGGTCCACCCCGCTGAGCGGCGGCGGCCCGCGTGATCCGGTACTGGAAGTCGTGTTCGACCAGTTCAACGGCCGCTTCAATGGACGTGCCGTGCTGAGCGGGCACTGGCTGCTACGCGATGGACGGTCGGCGACGCCGAGCCGCCACCCCTTCCGCATCGAAGCCAGCCAGCAAGGGGACGGCTACCCGGCCCTGGTCAGGGCGCTCAACCAGGGGCTGGTCGAGCTGGCTGGGCAGATCGCCCGCCAGTTGCCGCCCCCAGCATTCAAGCCGGCGTAAGCGCTGCCGGCAGATGACGCGGCTGCTCAACGCCGCAGTATCAGCTTCAGCAGCCAGCGTGCGCGGCTGCCGTAGGGCGGCCGCATCCAGGCGATGGCGTTCGGCCGCCCCTGCCGGAAGACCGGACGCAGCTTGGAGAACGCCTGAAAGCCCTCTCGGCCATGATAATGCCCCATGCCGGAGTGGCCGACGCCACCGAAGGGCAGATCGCCCTGCGCCACGTGCAGCATGGTCTCGTTGACCGTCACCCCGCCCGAGCGGGTCTGGCGCAGCACTGAGCGAACCCGTTGGGCGTTGTCGTCGAACAGGTAGAGCGCGAGGGGGTGAGGCCGCTGGTTGACGTAGGCGATTGCGGTCTCGATGGAGTCGTATTCGATCAGAGGCAGGATGGGGCCGAAAATCTCCTGCTGCAGCAGCGCGGCCTCCCGTGGGCAGTTCCACACCAGCGTCAGCGGGAAGGCGCGGCGAATGCGCCAGTCCTCGGGCGGCGGATTCACCTGGCGTATCTGCGCCCCTTTTGCTTTGGCATCGTCGAGCAGCCCTTCCAGGCGCTGCAGCTGGTCCGGGTTGATGATGGTGGTGTAATCGGGGTTGTCGACCCAGTGCGGGTAGCGTCGAGCCGCCTCCTTCTCGATGGCGTCGAGCAAAGCCTGACGCTCGCCGGCCGGAGCCAGCACGTAATCCGGCGCCACGCAGGTCTGGCCGGCGTTGAGCAGCTTGCCTGCCACGATGGCGGCCGCAGCACGCGCCGGCGAGAAACCGGGGGCGACGATGACCGGGGATTTACCGCCCAGCTCCAGCGTCACCGGCACCAGATGGTCGGCGGCGCCCTTCATCACCTGCCGCCCCACCTCGGTGGAGCCGGTGAACAGCAGATGATCGAAGGGCAGCGCACTGAAGGCCCGGGCCACATCGACGCCACCGTTGACCGTCTGCACCCATTCGGACCCCAGGTAGCGTTCCAGCAGGCTGGCCAACAGCTGGCCGGTGCGCGGGGTGAATTCGGACATCTTGATCATCACCCGGTTGCCGGCGGCCAACGCGCTCACCAGCGGGCCGAGCGCCAGGTAGAGCGGGTAATTCCATGGCACCACGATCCCCACCACGCCGAGCGGCTGCGGCTCGACCCAGGCCTGCCCTGGCCAGAACCAGAATGCCACGCCACGGCGCTGACGCTTCATCCAGCGCGGCAGGTGATGCCGAGCGTGGCGTATCGCCTCCAGCGTCGGGAACAGCTCCAACACGCGCGTTTCCACCTCGCTGCGGCGGCCAAAATCGGCCGATACCGCTTCCGCCAACGCAGCCTGGTGGTCGACCAGCAGGTGCGCCAGGGACTGCAACAGCGTGCGCCGCTGCGGTAGCGTCGAATCGTCCCGCTCGCGGCATAGCTGGCGCAGTGCTGCGAGCCGCTCCGACAAGGTCGGCGCGTCGCCCGCCACATCACGGTTATTGACGTCCATGTCTCGCCTCCGATCAACCAAACGATTGTTTGGCTTATTGGCACGCTGCGAGCATATCACCTCGAAGGGGCAGGACGACATCCGACGCTGTGAAACAGCATCGGCATCATCCTAAGGCGGGATTTGCAGCAGGCCCCCTTTCGGGGCGGACCATGGCGCGATCAGCCGGTCTCGCCCAGGCTTTTCTGCAGGCGGCGGGCAAACACGGTCATTTCCTTGACCGCCTGGATGTCGCCCTTGGCCTGGGCCACGGCGATGCCTTCCTGATAGACGGCCAGCGCCTCTCGCTCCTGACCGGCCGAGGCCAGCACCTTGCCCAGGAGCTTCCAGGCCGCCGAGTAGTCGTGCTGCATCGTCAGCGCCGCCCTCAGGTGCTTTTCGGCTTCGGCCCAGTCTTGCGCATGCACGTACTCGTTGGCGATGCCGAAGCGCAACAGCGCTCCGTCGCGCGGGGTATCGAGCAGTTTCAGCAGGTTTTGCAGTATTGGCGACATGGCCATCCCTCCGCTAGTTGAATGCTCCCCATGATCTCATATCCGCCCTATCCCGGAGCTGGACGGCGAAAAACGGGAACCGCCGGCTCCTTCACCGCTTGCCTCCTGGCCATGCCGGCCCGGTCAGCATTTGCCACGTTGGACATAAAACGACAAAAGCGCCGCCGAAGCCGCGCTTTTGTCATGGGAAAAAGCCGGGGCTAGAAAGAGCGGTCGGGCACCAGCACGGTACGGTTTCCGTTGCTCTCCATGGCGCTGACGATGCCGGCCGCCTCCATTTCTTCGATCAGCCGCGCGGCGCGGTTGTAGCCGATGCGCAGGTGGCGCTGTACCGACGAGATCGACGGCTTGCGCGTGCGCAGCACGATCTCAACCGCCTCGTCGTACAGCGGATCGGTTTCCGCCGTGCTCTTGCCGCCAGTATCAGCCGTGGCGGCCTCCTCCGCCTCCGCTTCGCCGGTGAGCAGCCCCTCCACGTAATCCGGCTCGCCGAACTGCTTGAGGTGCTCGACCACGGCGTGCACCTCCTCGTCGGTGACGAAGGCGCCGTGTACCCGCTGCGGGTAGCCGGTGCCCGGCGGCAGGAACAGCATGTCGCCCTGACCCAGCAGGCTTTCCGCCCCCATCTGGTCGAGAATGGTGCGGCTGTCGACCTTGCTCGACACCTGGAAGGCGATGCGGGTCGGGATGTTGGCCTTGATCAGGCCAGTGATGACGTCCACCGACGGGCGTTGCGTGGCCAGAATCAGGTGGATGCCGGCGGCACGGGCCTTCTGCGCGAGGCGGGCAATCAGTTCCTCGATCTTCTTGCCGGCCACCATCATCAGGTCGGCGAATTCGTCCACCACCACCACGATGAACGGCAGCGGCGCCAGCGGTTCCGGGGTTTCCGGCGTCAGGCTGAACGGGTTGGTGAGCTTGTGGCCGGCCTCTTCGGCCTCACGCACCTTCTGGTTGAAGCCGGCCAGGTTGCGCACGCCCAGCGCGCTCATCAGACGGTAGCGCTTCTCCATCTCGCCGACGCACCAGTTGAGCGCGTTGGCAGCGAGCTTCATGTCGGTCACGACCGGCGCCAGCAGGTGCGGGATGTCGTTGTACACCGACAGTTCGAGCATCTTGGGGTCGATCATGATGAAGCGCACTTCGTCCGGCGTGGCCTTGTACAGCATCGACAGGATCATGGCGTTGACGCCGACCGACTTGCCGGAGCCGGTGGTGCCGGCGACCAGCAGGTGCGGCGCCTTGGCCAGATCCATCACCACCGGCTGGCCGGTGATGTCCTTGCCCAGCGCCAGCGTCAGGCGCGAGGCGGAGCCCTGGAACACGTTGGCCGAAAAGATTTCCGAGAGGCGGATCATCTGTCGGCGCGGGTTGGGCAGCTCCAGCCCCATGCAGGTCTTGCCGGGAATGGTTTCGACCACGCGGATCGACGCCAGGCCCAACGCGCGCGCCAGGTCCTTGACCAGGTTGACCACTTGGTTGCCGCGCACGCCGACCGCCGGCTCCACCTCGTAGCGGGTGATAACCGGGCCGGCGTAGGCATCGACCACGCTAACCTTGACCTTGAACTCGGCGCATTTTTCCTCGATGACGATACCGCGTTCGAGCAGCAGCTCCTCGTTCTGAGGTTCTTCGAAACCGTCGGCCGGGTTGAGCAGCTCCAGCGGCGGCAGGCAGACCTCGCCGTAGATCACCGGCAAGGGGTGCTTATGCAGCACGGGGGCCGCGGGCGCGCGGGCGGGTTCCACGTCAGGCCAGATCGCATCCTCGGCCTCGATCTCGATCGGCTCGGAGACGGGATAGACTGACGCGGCCGTGGCGGCGGCAACCGGCTCGGCTTTCGGCCAACCTGATGCGGGTGCGGGTGCGGGACGCTCGCTGATCATTTCCCAGACCAGACCGGACGCCGGCCGCTGCGGCGTTTCAGGTGGCGTGGTGGCAACAGGTTCCGGCTCGACCTCCTCAACCACGGCAGCCGCCGGCTTTGACACCGCACTCCAGGCTGGCGCGGTAACCGCCGCTTGCCCCGACGCCGCGGGATCGGGCCGGGGGGCGGGCTCGTCGGGAGCCGCCTTCATCTTCATGTTGGGCACCGCGACGGCAACCGGGGCGGCGTCCGCCGCCGGCACCGGAGCCGGCGCGGACTCGCGAACAGCCGGTTCGCATTGCGGCGGGGGCTCCGTCACAACCGCTGTCGCCGGGGCCGGCGGCGGCGTTACGGCGACAAACTCGGGCATGGCCGGAGCGCTCGGCATGCTGACAGGCGCGGCATCGACAACGGTCCGAATCGCCGAAGGCGGCTCCATCGCGGCCGGCGGCATGATGGGGGCGCGTGGCGCGGCAACCGTGGCCGGCCGTGCCAGGGGCGGCGTGGCGATCACCGGTTTTGGCGGCACCACGACGGGACGCGGGCTGGCTGGCGCCGGAACACCCTTGAGCGGTTTGGCCACCGGGGTGAAGTGCTGCGGCGGCTTGTCGCCATGAATCTGGCGCAATTGCGCCCTCACCTCGTCGGCACCGATCAGCGGCAACTCCGGGGCAGTGGACTCGAGCCCGGCGCGGGGACGCCCACCCCCTTTCAGATCGTTCTCGCGCTGGCGCCGTCGCACGCCGGCGTGCAGGTTATGCTGCACGTCGGCCAGCCCGATCACCGGCAGCGCCGGGTTGGCCGGTTCGGCCTGGCGGCGGCGGGCGGGCGTCTGGAAACGGGGCAGCTCGACATGGGGCAGGTTCCTGTCGGGTGCGGGTGCGACCGAGCCGCGGCGAGCCGTCGCCGCTGGCGCGGAACGAGATTCCACGGCGTCGGCGGCCCCGGGCTGCACCCGCAGAGGCTCGGCCGGACGGCGCAGGGGGGCCTGGAAGCGCGGCAGTTCAACTTGCGGCAGACCGGGGTCCGGCATCGACGGAGTGCGCCGAGCCGGAGGCGCGGATGCGGGGCGGGACGCGGCGTCACCCGGCGCCGACACCGGTCGGGCCTCTTCCATGGCCGGCGAGGCGGGCTGATTCGGGCGCGGCACCGGCTCGAACAAGGTCGTGTCATCCCATTCCTCGGCACGCCGGTCATCGCCAATGTCGAACAGACGATCAAACCAGTGCGTGAGCTTTTCCAGCGGCAACCTGCCACTACGCACCAGCCAGGCACCCGCCACCACCACACACAGCAACAATAGGACCCACACCATCAAATCCAGCTTTCCATCTTGTCTTGAAGCGTAAACGCAAATTGTACCCGCTTTTATCACGACATCGTGCTCGCAAAGGCTGAGCCCCCCCTTGCTGACACAGGCTGCCGCATGCGCTCCCGGCCTTTCCTGCCCAGGCGGTGGAAATACAAAAGGGCCCCGGCAACGCTGGCGGGGCCCAAAGAGGAGAAATCTGATTTCAGCATAGCCCCTGGCGGGAGCTATGCCACCCTTCTAATTCGATTTTTGATCTACTCCGACTCAGGCAGGACTACAGGCCGGTGACGATAGCCATGCCAGCGCTCATTTCGACCCGCGCCCAGCCCGGAAACCGGCATTGTCGCGGCCCCAGACCGCACCTGCCGTGGCCTCTAACCACTCTCCGTGGATTCGCGCACCATCTGGTAGAGCGCGCCAGCGGCCGGCGAGAATTCGGCCGTTTTACGCGCGATCAGCACCAAGCCCCTGGCGATCACCGGATCGACCAGGGACAGCACGCGAATGCGCGGGTAGGCGTCGCTCTGCAAGGCCAGGCGCGGCAACACGGCGGCGCCGACCCCTTCCGCCACCAGCCCCAGCGCGGTGGAAACACGCTGCACCTCGTACACCGACTGCAGGGCCAGGTTCTGCCCCTCCAGGGCGCGGTCGAGCAAGGGCCGGTTGCCGCTGAACTGGCCGATCGAAATCAGCGAATAGGGCTCCAACTCTTTCCAGGAGAGCTGCGTGCGCTCGCTCAACGGGTGGTCGTCGCGACAGATCAGAACGAAGTCGTCCTCCAGCAGCGGGACGCTGCTCAGTTCGGCGTGGTGCGAGCCGGCGATGGTGATGCCGAACTCGGCCTCGCGCTGCAGCACGGCGCTGGACACCCCGGCGGAGGTGTGATCGAGGATCTTGATGCGGTTGTCAGGGTATTTGGCCGAATAGGCCTGGATGATCCGGGGCAGGAAGCGCACCCCCACCGTCGGCACGCAGGCGATGGTGACGCTGCCGCGCTTGAGCTTGCCGGTATCGCGGATTTCGCCCAGCGAGCTGGCAAGCTCCCCCAGCAAACGCTTGGCATGCGGTAGAAAATCCTCGCCGACGCGGGTCAGCGCCACCGAGCGCGTGGTGCGCTCGATCAGCTTGACGCCCAGGTACTCCTCGAGATTCTGCAGCCGTCGGGTGATGCCGGCCTGGGACAGGAACAGGCTTTCGGCGGCGGTCTGGAAGCTGCCGCTCTCCGCAATGGCAATGAAGGCCTGCACGCCGATCGTGTCGATTTTCATGAGCAATACTCAACAATCACTTATATCAATTCATTTTACTCATACCCAGCGGATGCGCACAATTCGGACATGGCCTCTGCCAGTACAGGCAGAGAAAACCCCGATTCCGCCCGCACCGCGAGCCAGCATGATCGGCACCGTTTCCACAGTGTGACTCCATTAAGCCGCCCCGCAATCAGGGCGGCTCTTTTTTTGGTCGAGGCGCCGGGAACGCGCCTCCGCCGCCATCTTGGATTGCGCCGCGCCAGCCGCTGCCGGTACGGAATTTCCTCCACTCGCCAAATACAGAAAAACTCATCAATACACAACAATAATGCATTTAACAAAAGAGAAGTCTCTGGCGACAATGGCCTCACCGAAGCGCGGAAGCGGAGCCTCCACCAAACCAAGGGTTGGCCGAACACCCACCACCGCGCGACGCCATGAAAAGAGCCTGAACGGCAGACACGATCACGATCGCTGTTGGCCCGACGGCCAGGAAGCCTACAACGTCAAGGAGAGACAGATTCATGAAGCGCCTGATCACCTCGCTGGCCATCGCCGCCGCCTTTAGCGCAACCGCCCCGGCCTTTGCCAGCACCCCCATCGTCATCAAGTTCAGCCACGTCGTCGCACCCGACACGCCGAAGGGCCAGGCTGCCGAGTACTTCAAGAAGTTGGCCGAAGAACGCACCAAGGGCCAGGTCAAGGTCGTCATCTATCCCAACAGCCAGCTGTACAAGGACAAGGAAGAACTGGAAGCGCTGCAACTGGGCGCCGTGCAGATGCTGGCGCCGACCACCAGCAAATTCGGTCCGATGGGATTGAAGGAATTCGAGGTCTTCGACCTGCCCTATCTCTTCATGAACGAAGACCAGGTGCACAAAGTGACGCGCGGCCCGGTCGGGCAAGCCCTGCTGAAAAAACTCGAGCCCCGGGGGCTCAAAGGACTGGCGTTCTGGGACAACGGTTTTCGCGTGTTCAGCGCCAACAGGCCGGTACGCACACCGCAGGACATCAAGGGCCTGAAGATCCGCATCAACTCGTCCAAGGTGAACACCGCCATCGTGCAGTCGGTCGGCGCCCTGCCCCAGACCATGGCGTTGTCCGAGGTCTACCAGGCCTTGCAGACCGGCGTGGTGGACGGCGCCGACGGCAACATTTCCAATCTGTACACCCAGAAGCAGTTCGAGGTGCAGAAATACATGACCAATACCCGCCACTCCTATAGCGGCTACGCCGTGGTGGTGAACAAGAAGTTCTGGGACGGCCTGCCCGGGGACATCCGCACCACGCTGGAAGGGGCGATGAAGGACGCCTCCGAGTACAACGACCAGATGGCCGAGAAAGACACCACCGCCGCCCTGAACGCCATCAAGGCTTCGGGCAAGACGCAAATCTACGAGCCCACCGCGGCCGAGAAAGCCGCCTGGGTGAAGGCGATGCAGCCGGTTCAGAACGAGATGGCCGCGCGCATCGGCACCGATACCGTCAAGGCCATCCACACCGCTCTTGCCAAGTAAACCGATACCACCGCAACGAACATCGGGCTCCCGCCGACGAGGGGAGCCCGATGTCTTCTCCCCCCGTTGGCCGAAGTGCCTTACCCCAGCAGCCATCTCCGAGTCCATCGCCATCTGTCAGCGCGATCACCATAGCCAACCGATCGCGTATCGCCGTTGCCGCCAACCCGGCAGGAGCTGACCTGCGCTTACAGGGACAAAGGCGTGGCCGCCAGCGTCTTGACGATCAGGGCATCGTTGATGAAATCCCCCTGCGAGAGCTTCTCGATCCACCACTGCACACCAAGCCCGGCATCGCCGGTATTCCAGGCGGCAAAGAACTGTTTGAGCGGCCGCGGCTCTTTCACTTCCTTGACCTTGAGCTTGCCCAGATTGGCGCAGTGCTGAACCAGGCAGCCCGGTAAAAAGCCGCAGCCGAGCCCGGCCAGTACGGCCTCCAGCTTCGCCTCGAGATTGGGCACCAGCAGGAAATCCTGGCCGATTTGCAGATCGAGCGGGCGCAATAATCGTTGCCGCGACGTATCCTGGATTTCGACCTGACGATACTGCCCGATCACCGAGCGGTCGAGCGGCTCCACGGCATCGGCGAGCGGATGCCCGGGGGCAACGGCGAAGGCGGACTGCACCTGGCCGATGGCACAGCTCGAGAAACCGGGCAGATTGGGCGCGTGATCCAGCGCGCCGATGGCGAAATCCGCCCTGCCGTCCAGCAGCGCCTCCCAAGGCCCGCCCGACACCTCGTGGCTGAACAGCAGGCGGGTTTGTGAGTTTTCCCCGTAAAAGGTCGTGATATACGGCAGCAAGATGCGGAACGGCAGGATGACGTCCACGGCGATGCGCAGCTCGCTCTCCCAGCCGGCTTCGATTTTCTTGGCGCGCCTCTCCAGCGCGATCGCCCCGCGCAGCAGACGCCGCCCGTCTTCCAGCACGGCCTGCCCGGTGGGCGTCAGTTTGGCCTTGAGGCCGGTACGGTCGAACAAGGTGACGCCCAGGTCTTCTTCCAGCTTGCCGATCATGTAGCTGATCGAGGACGGCACCTTGAACAAGGCTTCCCCCGCCGCGGCAAAGGAGCCGTGCCGGTCGATCGCATCCAGCACTTCCAGCGCTTCCAGACTCAGTTTCATCGCTCGTTTTTCCCCACAGGCCAGATGACAGCGTAGCGCGCCGCCGGCCGGCTTGCCATGGGGTTCGAAAAATGTGATCAGGCCGATCGGAAATCTTCGCTTGTGCCATTGGGGCGACAAAACTACTTTTCCAACACAAGACGCCGCCGCCGGACCTGCCTCCGGCGCACCGGTCTTGCGCGACAGTCACCCACCCATCGAGAAGCCCCTATCAGGAGACCATCATGCCCATCGCCAAAGCCCAGCCTGGCCAGACCCTGCTTGACCCGAGCAACCACACCCTCATCATGATCGACCACCAATCGCAAATGGCCTTTGCGACCAAGTCGATCGACGCGGTCACCCTGCGCAACAACGCTGCCCTGGTGGCAAAGGCTGCCAAGGAATTCCGCGTGCCGACCATT
This sequence comes from Pseudogulbenkiania sp. FW507-F1, assembly GCF_058781125.1. Lineage (NCBI taxonomy): Bacteria > Pseudomonadati > Pseudomonadota > Betaproteobacteria > Neisseriales > Chromobacteriaceae > Pseudogulbenkiania > Pseudogulbenkiania sp. FW507-F1. Next base: position 55,948 of record NZ_JBYSWM010000005.1, read on the forward strand.
CTGACCACCGTGGCGGAGAAGAGCTTCTCCGGCCCGCTGTTCGATGAAATCAAATCGGTATTTCCCGACGAGTCGGCGATCGACCGCACCACCATGAACACCTGGGAAGACGGCCGCATCGCCGAGCGGGTGAATGCGATTGGCAAGGACAAGATCGTGCTGGCCGGCCTGTGGACCTCGGTATGCATCGTCGGCCCGGCCTTGTCGGCGCTGGATCAGGGCTTCCAGGTCTACGTGATCGCCGATGCCTGTGGCGACGTCTCCGACGAGGCGCACGAGCGCGCGATGGAGCGCATGGTGCAACAAGGCGCCCGCCCGATGACCTCGTTGCAGTACCTGCTCGAACTGCAACGCGACTGGGCGCGCGGGGAAACCTACAACGAAACCGTCGCCACCTCGATTGCGCATGGCGGCGGCTATGGCCTGGGCCTGATCTACGCCAAGACCATGTTCGGCGGCGGCGAAGGCCACTGAGCAGCGGCAGGCAAGCCAACCTGGGCCGGCCCCGACGACCGGCCCCTTCAGGAGAAGCTCCCATGAGCGCAGATCTGATTCTGTTCAACGGCCGGATCCACACGGTGGATCGGGAACACCCCGAGGCCACGGCGGTGGCCATAAAAGGCGACACGTTCCTTGCAGTCGGCGAAGCCGACGAGGTGATGCGGCACCGTTCGGGCACCACCCGCATGGTGGACTTGGGTGGCCGGACAGTGATCCCGGGCCTGAACGACTCCCACCTGCACCTGATCCGTGGTGGGCTCAACTACAACCTGGAGCTGCGCTGGGAGGGCGTACCGTCGCTGGCCGACGCCTTGCGCATGCTGAAGGAACAGGCCGACCGCACCCCCAACCCACAGTGGGTGCGCGTAGTGGGGGGCTGGACCGAATTCCAGTTCGCCGAACGGCGGATGCCCACGCTGGATGAGATCAACGCGGCGGCACCCGACACGCCGGTCTTCGTCCTGCACCTGTACGATCGCGCCCTGCTCAACCGCGCCGCCCTGCGCGCCGTGGGTTACACCAAGGACACCCCCAACCCGCCCGGTGGCGAGATCCAGCGCGACGCGGCCGGCAACCCCACCGGCATGCTGATCGCCCGCCCCAACGCGATGATCCTGTACGCCACCCTGGCCAAGGGGCCGAAGCTGCCGCTGGAATATCAGGTCAACTCGACACGCCAGTTCATGCGCGAGCTGAACCGCCTCGGGCTCACCAGTGCCATCGATGCCGGCGGCGGCTTCCAGAACTACCCGGAAGACTACGATGTCATCGCCGAGCTGGCGAAGAACAAGCAGTTAACCCTCCGCATCGCCTACAACCTGTTTACCCAGCGCAAGGGGCAGGAACTGGAGGACTTCCAGCAATGGACCGCCATGGTCAGCCCCGGCCAGGGTGACGACTTCTTCCGCCACAACGGCGCCGGCGAGATGTTGGTGTTTTCCGCCGCCGATTTCGAGGACTTCCTCGAACCGCGCCCGGACCTTGCGCCGCAGATGGAAGACGAGCTGGAAAAGGTCGTGCGCCACCTGGTGGCCAAGCGCTGGCCGTTCCGCCTGCACGCCACCTACGACGAATCCATCGGACGCATGCTGGACGTGTTCGAGAAGGTGAATCGCGATATCCCGTTTGACGGGCTGCACTGGTTGTTCGACCACGCCGAGACCATCTCGCCGCGCAATATCGAACGCGTGCGCGCCCTGGGCGGCGGCATCGCCATCCAGCACCGCATGGCGTTTCAGGGTGAATATTTCGTCGAGCGCTATGGCGCGGAAGCGGCCAGACACACCCCACCGGTCGCCCGCATGCTCGACATGGGCGTGCCAGTCGGCGCGGGCACCGATGCCACGCGCGTGGCCAGCTACAACCCGTGGACGGCGCTCTACTGGCTGGTTTCCGGCTGCACGGTGGGCGGGCTGCCGCTGTATGACGAGCAGAACCGGCTGTCGCGCGAAACGGCGTTGGAACTGTGGACGGCGGGCAGCGCCTGGTTCTCCAGCGAGCAAGGCAAGAAAGGGCGGATCAAGGCCGGGCAGCTGGCCGACCTGGCCGTGCTGTCGGCCGATTACTTCAGCGTAACGCCGGAAGCCATCAAGGCGATCGAATCGGTCTTGACCATCGTGGGCGGCAACATCGTCTACGGCGCCGATGAATTCACCCCGCTGGCCCCGTCAGCGTTGCCGGTCCTGCCGGACTGGTCTCCGGTCAGGACCGTGCCGGGCCATTACCGTGCCGCGCCGACACAGCAGCGCAATCCGCTGCCGCACCAGTGCCGCGGCGCTTGCGGCGTGCATGGCCATGCGCACGACAGGGCTCGCAAGTCAAACGTGCCGGTGTCCGACTTCGCCGGATTCTGGGGAGCGTTCGGTTGCAGTTGCTTTGCCTTCTGAGGCAGGAAGGAGCATCACCATGAACTATTGGAAAATCCTGCTCGGCCTGGCGTTGTCGTTCCTGATCGGATTCGGCTGTCGGCTGACCGGCATCCCGGCGGCGTCGCCGCCGGTCCTGTCCGGTGCCCTGCTGGTTTTCATGATGAGCATCGGGTACTGGTTGGTCGACCGCTACCTTGCCTCACGCCCTGCGCAAGAAAAGAAACACTGCGGCGGGCATGACTTGGGTAAAAGGAACGAAGCATGACAGCGCTGTTGATCGGTTCCGTCCTGGGCATCGCGGTCGGCGGCCTGTGCCGCTGGCTGGATATTCCCTCCCCCGCGCCGCCTTCCCCCATCGGCGCCCTGCTGGTGGTCGCCATGACGGCTGGCTACGTGATAGCGGGAAGCTTCGCATGAGCAGCCGCCAGAACAACGGCGGGCCCCATCCCGCCAAACCGGTTGACTTGACGCGCCGGCCGCGGCCGGACGCCGGCCTGCTGTTCCTGCGCCTGACGGGCAGCGGCTTGCTGCTCTACGTGCACGGCGTGCCCAAGCTGATCCACTTCAGCGCCGAACTGCAGCACATCGACGACCCCCTGCACCTGGGGCGCGGGGTGACGCTGGTGCTGGCGCTGTTTGCCGAAATCGCGTGCCCGCTGCTGATCGCCGCCGGCTGGCTGACGCGTCTGGCCACCCTGCCCATCCTGTTCCTGCTGCTCGTTTCCATGGCCTTGGTGCATCCGGATTGGGATGTGGCCACCGGCCAGTTTGCCTGGCTGCTGGTCATCGTGTTCGGCACGATCGCGCTGGCCGGCCCGGGGGAGTATTCGATCGATGGCCATCAGCACCGCTAGCAACGGCGCCGCGCCGCGCATCTCGTGGACCAGCGTGGCGCTCGGCTTTACCGCCGGTTATGTGGACACGCTCGGCTTCGTCGCGCTGTTCGGCCTGTTCACCGCACACGTCACCGGCAACTTCGTGCTGATTGGCAGCGAGCTGGCCAGGCCGAGCCACGGCGTGTTGATCAAGTTTCTCGCCTTCCCCGCCTTCGTGGCCGGGATCGCGCTGACGCGAGCGATCGTGCGCCAGCAAGAGCCACGGGGCACATCCCCGTTGCCGTGGCTCTATGGCATGCAGTTGATGCTGTTGGCCGGCTTCATGCTGGCAGGCCTCTACGCCTTGCCGCTTAGCGACAGCCGCTCCACGGCGGCGCTCGTCGCCGGCATGTTCGGTGCCGCCGGCATGGGGGTGCAAAATGCCGCCAGCCGGCTGGCGCTGAGCAAGCTCATCCCCACCACGGTGATGACCGGCAATGTCACCCAGCTGGTGATCGACCTGCTGGATCTGACCTGCCCCACGCCCGACCCGGCCGTCAGGGAACGCATCGTCAGGTTCCTGTGGCCCATTCTTGCCTTCGCCGTCGGCGCCATCGGCGGTGCCTTCGGCTACGTCAATCTGTCGTTTTGGGCCTTGCTGCTGCCCATCGGCATTCTTGCGGCGTTGCTGCTCGACGCCAGGGGGAACGATCCCAGGGGTGAAACATGACGGACAGCCTGCCGTCGCGGGAGGCGTCGACTCGGCCGCGTCCAGTATCTAGCCGGGCATCGAGAACTGCTGAAACAGGTCTTTCAAGTGCGGGGTTTCAAACCGACGCCTCACCGTGATGGCATAGAACGTTTCCTCCACGCCGTGCACTGAACCATATTTCTCCAGCAGGCCCTTGTTCAACTCGTCCTTGACCACGATGGCGGGAATCAGTGCCACCGCACCCGAGTCCCGCGCCAGCAAGCGCAAGGCAGCCATGTCATCGACTTCGGCGCGAATCCACGGCTCGATGCCCAATTGCTCGCACAGCAGGTCGAAGCGAACCCGGATTTCGCTTTTCGCGCTCGGCACGACCAATTGGTGGCGGGTCAGGACCTTGCCCAGGTCGAACCCTTCGCCGATGAGTCCCGGCGGCCCGATCAGGCAGACCTCCTGCCGCGCCAGGGTGCGGCAGCGCCAGGGGTGCTTGTCGTCGGCGATGACCGGGCGGTTGCTCAGCACCACGTCCAGCTCGTAGGCGCTCAGCCGGTTGAGCAGCTCTTCCAGCCCGCCCGCCTCCAGGTTCAGCTTGACGGCCTGTTTGCTCAACACCGGGTTCAGAAAGTTTTCCAGGAAATTACGCGACAGGGTGGAAACGCTGCCGATGCGCAGCTGCCCACCCTGTCCCGCATCCTGGCTGGTCGTCGCGGACAGCAACTCATTGCCCAGCGCAAAAATCGCTTCCGCGTAGCGCAACACGGAAGAACCCATTTCCGTCAGCAGCAGCTTCTTGCCTTCACGCAAGAACAGCGGCGTGCCGAGCTGCTCTTCCAGCTGGCGTATTTGCGCCGACAGCGCGGACTGCGAAATGTGCAGGCGTTCGGCTGTTCTGGTGAGGTGGCCCTCGGCCGCCACGCGCCAGAAGTAATAGAGGTGGTGATAGTTGAGTCGGCTTATCATTCGATAAAATAGATCGATTTGTACTTATTAATGTATTTTACCGAACATGATTTGCCGGGCATAGTGCCGCTGTCTCAATTCCGGCATGGTGTCCTTATGTTGTTGCTGTCCGAACACGCGCTGATTGCCCTGCTGTGGCTGCTGCCGGCCATCGGTACGCCAGCGCTGCCTCGTCACTGGTGGCTCGCCCAGGCCAGCGCGGCGGCCGGCGCCCTAGCCGCCGCGCTGCTGATGGCGGCCAAGGGAATCCAGCCCGCCTTGCTGTTCCAGCTTCTGATCCAGTTGCTGGCCTGGGTGATTCTGCGGTTCTCCGTCCGCTATCTGAGCGGCGAACAGGGCCAGGCCCGCTACCTGAAAGCGATTGGCTGGCTGCTTGTCGGTTCCACGCTGGTGGTGGCCAGCCGCGACTGGCCAACCCTGCTGGGCGGCTGGCTGCTGACCAGCCGGGCGCTGCACAGCCTGCTCACGTTCTATCCGTCCCGCCCCCAGGCCGGCATTGCCGCCCGGCGCGAGGCGGTGGCCAGCCGGCTGGCTGAACTGTGCTTGGTGCTGGGTGCGCTGTTGATCGCCTGGGCGGTCGGCTCGCTGCATTTCGCAGATGCGGCGCAGCCGCTGGCCGAGCCGCTGCGGCAAGCTGCACGAGCGCTGGGCGCCGTGCTGGTGGTGTGCTGCGTCTTGCTGAAAACCGCTCAGCTGCCTTTCCATGGCTGGCTGACCCAGGTCATGGAGGCCCCCACCCCGGTGTCGGCGCTGTTGCATGCCGGCGTGGTCAATCTGGGCGGCCTGGTGCTGATCAAGCTGGCGCCGCTGTGGAGCGTGGCGCCCGCCACGGCCTGGCTACTGACGCTGTGGGGCGGGGTCACCGCCGGCCTGGCCTGCTGGGTGATGCAAACCCGCATCAGCATCAAACTGCGCCTGGCCTGGTCTACCTGCGCGCAGATGGGCTTCATGTTGATGGAATGCGGCCTCGGGCAGTATTCGCTGGCCCTGCTCCACCTGGTGGCGCACTCCATTTACAAGGCGCACGCCTTTCTCAGCTCCGGCAGCCAGGTGCGCACCACCATCCGTCAATCTGCCTCGGCGCAGGCCAGCGGCGCATGGCGGCACCTTGCCAGCGGCATCGCCGGCATCGCGCTACTGGTAGCGAGTCTGCAGGCCTGGTCATATGCCCTTGCTCACCCCGTGCAACCGCCGCTGCTGCTGGTCGTGGTGATCGGCCTGGGGCTGGCCCCGCTGTGTCAGCGGCTGCGCGGCTACGTGCTGGCCTTGGCGCTGTGCCAGGCCTACCTGCTGCTGCACAGCCTATTTGCCCGCCTGCAGACCGACCATGCCGGGGCGCCGCTGTCCTGCCAGCTGCTGGTTGCGCTGTTCTTTGCCGCGCTCTACCTGCTGCAAGGCTGGCTGGTGCGTCATCCCGGCCACCGCCTCAGCCAACGGCTCTACGCGCTGGCATTCGGCGGTTTGTATCTGGACGAATGGTGGGTGCGCGCCACGGTGCGCTCCCGCCTGGCGATGCCGGGCAATCCAACCCTTTCCGGCGCTCAGGGAGGCCCCCGCTCATGACAAAGCCCGACCTTGACTGGCAGACGGCGGCAAACGCGGCGGCCAATCGCATCGCGCCAAGCTGGCCGCTGGACAGCCTGCTGGCCAGCTCCCCCTACTGGGGCTTGCGTGACAAGCCGTTTGCCCAGGCGCACGACTATCTGCATCGGCTGGCGGGCAGCGGCCTGCATCTCGACGAGACGCATTACCGGCGGCAATACGACAGCGGCCTGATCAGCCCCCGCCACTTGGACGCCGCCATGCGGGAGTACGGCGAAACCCTGTCGCCGGAACAGTGGCTGCTCGCCCCGGCAAACAAGCCGAGTCAGGAAAGTGCGGCGCTGCTGCTGAGCGACTTGCGGCCCGACCCGGCCGGCCACGCCGGGGTGCAGGCGTGGCGCCAGGTCGTCACGCAACAGATCAGCCAGTGTTGCGCGGCCTGGTTCGACCACGACCAGGCCGACTGGCAGCCAGACCGCCAGCGCAACCTGTACCAGTCGTGGCTGGAGGAAATGGCGATCCAGCCGGTCCCCACTCCCGACGCCAGGCTCAAGCAACGGCTGCAAGGGGCGATCGCAGGCTTGCCGGAGGACCATGACCGGCTCTTTCAACACGCGCTGGCACAGCTACAGCCCGCCAACCGTTGGCTCGACGACTGGTTTTATGCCCTGTTGCTGCGCAACAGCGGCTGGGCGGCATGGTGCCGCTACCAGCTGTGGCAGGCCGAACTAGCGGGCAAGCGCTGTTCGCTGCTGCAAGAGCTGCTGGCCATGCAACTGGCCTGGGAGTGCTTGCTCGATGACGGCGAGCGCGAGAGCGGCAGCCGCTGGCACCGCTGGCAAGCCGCCTGGTCCGAGACAGCGCCGACAACGCCGGCCGGCAACCGCGAGCTGATCTGGCAACGCGCCGCCGAGCTGGCCACTCATGCGCCCCTGCTGGCCGCCCTGCCGCGTCAGGACGCTCAGCCTGTGCGCGTCGGTCGCGAACTGCATGCGGTGTTCTGTATCGATGTGCGTTCCGAACCGATGCGCCGGGCGCTGGAACAGGTGATACCCGAGGCCAGCAGCGCCGGTTTCGCCGGCTTTTTCGGGCTGCCGCTGGCGATCCGCTTCGCCGGAGAAACCCGGACCCAGCCGCGCCTGCCCGGCCTGCTGGCGCCAAGCTGGGAAGCGCTGGCGCCGCCGGTGGAGAAGGGGCTCGAAGAGTGGGGTCATTTCCAGCGCGCCCCGCTGTCTTCCTTCACGCTGGTGGAAAGCGCCGGCCTGACCAAGGCCGGCAAGCTGCTGCGCAAGGCGTTTCCGCGCAAGACGCGCGCCACGTTGGCCGAAGTCGATCCCTGGCTGAACGGCGAGGACGAGGCCATGGTGTCGGCTGGCCGCCAGCTCGACACCGGGACCATCGTCTCGGTGCTGACCACGCTGCTGCCGGCCATGGGGCTCGGCGCCGACTTTCCCCGCACCGTGCTGTTGATCGGGCATGCCAGCCACAGCAGCAACAACCCGCAAGCCTCGGCGCTGCAGTGCGGCGCCTGCGGCGGACATGGCGGACACCTGCACGTGCTGTTGCTGAGCGACTGGCTGCACCGTCCAGCGGTACGTGTGGGCCTCGCCGCCGCCGGGCTGGCGATTCCGTCCGACACCGTGTTCCTGCCGGTGCTGCACCTGACCCATAGCGATGAGCTGCACCTCCTGCCGGCCAGCTCGCCAGACCCGGCCTTGCGCCAGCGCGCCGAAGCGCTGCGGCCCGTGCTCGACCAAGTGGAACGCCGCGCCCGCGCCCGCCGGGCTGGCATCGATGGCGTGCCGGACAACCTCGACGACGCCGAGCTGCTGGCGCTGCTGCGGCAAAAGGGGCACCACTGGGCGGAAACCCGGCCCGAATGGGGCCTGACCAACAATGCGTTCTTTATCGCCGCTCCGCGCGCTCGCACCGCGCAACTGGACCTGGGCGGGCGCGCCTTCCTGCAGGAATACGACTGGCGGCAGGATGCGGACGCCAGCCGGCTCACCGGCATCCTGGCGGGGCCGCTGGTGGTGGCGCACTGGATCAACATGCAGTACTTCGCTTCCGTGGTCGATCCCACGCGCTTCGGCAGCGGCAACAAGCTGTTGCACAACGTGGTGGGCGGCCGTATCGGCGTGTTTGAAGGCAATAGCGGCGACTTGCGCATCGGTCTTTCCTGGCAGTCAGTGCATGACGGCAGCCGCTGGCGGCATGAACCCTTGCGCCTGGCGGCCTGCATCGACGCGCCCGCCGTTTTGATCGAACAGGCCCTGGCGCGCCAGCCGGACGTGGCAAGACTCGTCGCCAACCGCTGGTTGCACCTGTACCGCATCGCCGAAGACCAACTGGAACAATGGCGCGAGGGCGACTGGCATGCCGCCGAGCTGTGAAGCCGCCGGCCTGCTGCGCTGTCCGCAACCCTTGAGAACCCAAGCATGGACTACCTGAACGCCCACCCCGAAAATATCGACCGCGCCGCCCGCCTGCTCCGAGAGGGCGGCCTGGTCGCCCTGCCGACCGAGACCGTGTACGGTCTGGCCGCCTGTGCGGAAAACCCACAGGCCATCGCCACGGTCTTCAGTGCGAAAGGCCGGCCGGCCGATCATCCGCTCATCGTTCACCTGCCCGACCTCGCCCATCTGACGCGCTGGGCCTGCCGGATACCGCCCGTGGCTTTCCGTCTGGCCGAAGCCTTCTGGCCCGGTCCGCTCACCCTGGTGCTGCCCGCGGCGCCAGCCGTCTCCCCGCTGATTACCGGCGGCCAGGACACCGTCGCGGTGCGCTGGTCGGCGCACCCGCTGTTCCAGGCGGTGCTCGACCAGCTGGGGAGCGCGGTCGTCGCGCCTTCGGCCAACCCCTTCGGCCATATCAGCCCCACCAGCGCCGCGCACGTGCTCAAGCACATGGAGGGCCGTATCGACGCCGTGCTGGATGGCGGCGATTGCCGCGTCGGCGTGGAATCCACCATCCTGGACCTGTCCGGGCCGGAGGCGAGAATCCTACGACCCGGCTGCATCGGCGCCAGCCAACTGGCCGCCTACCTGCCGCTGGCGGAACGGCCGGCTGCTCCGACACCCAGAGTGCCGGGCGCGCTGGACTCCCACTACGCGCCGCGGCTGCCGTGCCACCGCTTCGAGCATGACGAGCGAGCCCATCTGTCGCAGGGCGTGCCGAGCGGAAAATGCGCCTTCATCGGGTTTCACGAGTTACCGATGAGCATGCACCGCAGCTATCTGCTGCCAGCCGATCCGGCCGCCTACGCCAGCCAGATTTACGCCGCGCTGCATCAGGCGGAATCGAGCGGCAGCGAGAGCATCCTGATCGAGATGCCCCCCGACACGCCGCAATGGCTGCATGTTCGCGATCGGCTGCTGCGCGCCAGCACCAGCCTGGGCTGAACAGAGCGATACCCCTGCTTGCCCTGCTCCCGGCGCAACGTATGATGCACGGGTAATGAAGACACACAAAACCATTTTCTCGGGGTGACATCACACATGAATCCGATCGGCAAGGGGCAACATGCACGGCATTTGAGTGATGCTCCCACATGTAGCATCTGCCGCGATGGCGATGCGCTGGATTTTGATTTCAGCTTTGCCTTTCAGCCCATCATCGATATCCGCGCCAGAACGGTGTTCGCCCATGAAGCGCTGGTACGCGGCCCGCGCGGAGAGGGCGCCCAGTTTGTGCTGGATCAGGTCACGGCAGCCAACCGCTACCGGTTTGATCAGGCCTGCCGGGTAAAGGCGATCAAAACCGCAGCCCGGCTGGGCCTCGCCAGCAAGGTCTCGATCAACTTCCTTCCCAATGCCATTTACCGGCCGGAGGTATGTATCAGCACGACGCTGAAGGCGGCCCAAGAATATGGCTTTCCGGTCGACAGGATCGTGTTCGAAACGGTAGAAGGCGAGCAGATCGAAGATGGCAAATGGTTGGCCGATGTGTTCAGGGAATACCAGCGTATCGGTTTCATGACGGCGATCGACGACTTCGGTGCCGGCTATGCGGGCCTCAACCTGCTGGCGGATTTCCAGCCGGATATCATCAAGCTGGACATGGCGTTGGTGCGGAATATCGCCTCCCGCAATGCCAGTCAGACCATCGTCCGCAGCGTCGCCGACATCTGCCGGCAACTTGGCATCCAGCTCATCGCCGAAGGCGTGGAAACCCTGGGTGAGTACCTTTGTCTTCAGGACATCGGCGTAGAGCTGATGCAGGGCTATCTGTTGTGCAAGCCTCTGCTGGAGAACAGCCTGTACGACGCGGAGGCGGTTTTGCCGCGATGAGTCTGCGGCGCGGCCATCAAGCCAGCTTCGCGGCCGCCCTTCCCCCGGCTTGCCAGGCCTAGTCTTTGGCAATCCCGGTAAAAATCATGGAACGCATGTGTGCCACGATGTCGTCGTCGCTGTAATGCCCGTAGTCCTTCATGTAGTCGACGGCGGGGTCGCAGGTGCGCGAGTAGTAGGCGTAGAGGATGACGTCGGTCGGTAGATCGTCGCGAATCTCGCCCGCCGCTTTTGCCTTGTCCACCATGCCCTGCAATTGCTTGTGCAATTGGTAGACGCGCGTCACGTAGCGGATGTTGCGGGTCAGCATCGCCCTCACCTGCGGGCTGCTGGACGGCAGAAACGGCAGCCCGCCTTGCAGCCTGACGCGTAGCGCCCACTCCAGCAGGCTGCCCAGCCTTTCCTTGCCGCTCATGCCGGCGTCCAGACCGTCCAGATACTCCAGCGCGCCATCGAGCAGGCGAATCATCACCTCGGTGGCGAGGTCTTCTTTCGATTTGAAATGCTTGTACAGGCTGGGCTTGGAGATGCCGGCCTCGCCAGCCACATCGTCCATGGTCATCAGGTCGAAACCCTTGCTGGCCAACAGCTTGGTGGTGGCGTCGAGCACGGCCTGTTCGCGCAGTTTGAACGCCTGATCCTTGAAGCTGAGCTTGCTTAAAATACTCATGAGTACAACCTTTTACTAATCAGTAGCTTTTTTTCCAAAGCGGTTATATCCTGACTATAAGCACCACGCCACACCGTGCCAAGCAGTTTCCGCAGCACACGAATCCACTACGGGAGTGAAGGTGAAAGCAGATCCTGTCGAACGTCAGCGCGTCGCCGTCATCGGCGCCGGCATCGCCGGCCTGGCCAGCGCCTGGCTGCTGGCGGCCAAGCATGATGTCACGCTCTTCGAGGCGGCGGACTACCCTGGCGGCCATACCAATACGGTCGACCTCAAGCTCGACGGGCATGAGTTCGCGGTGGATACCGGGTTTCTGGTCTTCAACGAGCGCACCTATCCCAATCTGATCGCCCTGTTCTCCGAGCTTGGCGTGCCCTCTTGCAGCACCGAGATGTCTTTCAGCGTCTCGCTGGACCAGGGCCGCGACGAATGGGCCGGCAGCAATCTGGATACGGTTTTCGCCCAGCGCGGCAAACTGCTGTCCCCGGCTTTTCATGGCATGTTGTACGACATCCTGCGGTTCAACGGCGCGGCCCCGCGCCTCTTGGAAACGGCCGAGCGTCAGCGGCTCACGCTGGGCGAATTGTTACGGCTGGAAGGCTTCGGCGCTCGCTTTCGCGACCACTACCTGGTGCCGATGGCCGCCGCTATCTGGTCCAGCCCCAGCAACGAGATACTTGATTTCCCCGCCGCTACCTTCCTGCGCTTCTGCATGAACCACGGCCTGCTGCAAATCCGCCAGCGCCCGCGCTGGTTCACCGTGCCCGGCGGCGCGCGCCAGTACGTGCACAAGCTGCTGGCTCGCATCACTGATCTGCGTCTGTGCACGCCTGTCGAGGCGGTGCGGCGAGACAACCACGGCGTCACCCTCAGCAGCCGTTTCGGCGATGAACGCTTCGACAGCGTGATTTTCGCCACCCACGCGCCACAGACGCTGGCGATGCTGGCGGACGCCAGCGCGGAGGAGCGCCGCGTGCTGGAGGCGGTCCGCTACCAGACCAATACCGCTGTCTTGCACGGCGATGCCGCCCTGCTGCCGAGACGCCGCAAGGTGTGGTCGGCCTGGAATTTTCTGGCCGACAGCGGGCAATCCGAGCAGCGCGCCGTCTGCGTCAGCTATCTGCTCAACACCTTGCAGCCCTTGCCGGTTCAGTCGCCGGTCATCGTCACCCTCAATCCGGTACGCGACCCGGAACGCGCGCTGGAATACGCCCGCTTCGTTTACGAACACCCCCTGTTCGACAAGGCCGCCATCGAGGCGCAGGCCCGCCTCCCGGCGCTGCAGGGAAGCCGGCGCAGCTGGTTCGCCGGCGCCTGGACGGGCTACGGTTTCCACGAAGACGGCTTGAAATCGGCATTGCGCGTCGCGCGCGATTTCGTCGCGCTGCCGGCCTGGGCGAGGTTGGCCGAATGAGCGACGCCTACCTGATCAAGGGCGTGGTGATGCACCAGCGCTTGCGCCCCGCCCGCCATCGCTTCCTCTACCCGGTGTTCGCCGTGCGCCTGCGCCTGTCGGCTCTCGATCGTCTTGGCAACGCCTGGTTCGGGGTGGACCGGCGGCGGCCGATGTCGGTGCGCACCAAGGATTACGGCCCGCGCGACGGCTCGCCCCTTCTGCCCTGGATCCGCCAACAGTTGGCCGAAGCGGGCTTGCCGCACGACGGCGAGGTCTGGCTGCAGACCTTTCCCCGGCTGTTCGGCTACGCCTTCAACCCGGTGAGTTTCTGGTACTGCCACGATGCGGCCGGCCAGCTGGTGGCCGTGCTCGCAGACGTCAACAACACCTTCGGCGAGCATCACGCCTACCTGCTGGCCAACAAGGCGGGTGAGCCGATCACGGCGGGCTCGACGCTCACCTGCCGCAAGCAGCTGCATGTATCGCCCTTCTGCCAGGTGGAAGGCCACTACCGTTTCCGGCTTGCCGAAAAGGCCGACCGCATGCTGATGCGCATCGACTACCACGACACGCAAGGCCTTCTGCTGAACACCAGCATTTCCGGCCGCATGACGCCGCTGACGCCAACGACCGCCCTGGCCGCCCTGCTGCGGCAACCGCTACTGACCTTCGCCATCATCAGCCGCATTCACTGGCAGGCATGGCACCTGTGGCGGAAGAAAGTGCCTTTCTTCGGCAAACCCCGGCCCCCCGCCACCCGCCTGACTCACGGAGAGGAGTGTCAACCATGAGCCTATCCCGCGCCCTTGGCGCCCCCTGTTCACCGCTGCCCGTTATCGCCAGGATCTTTCTTTCCCGGTTGAAACGGCTGGAACACGGCTGCCTGCGCCTCATCACGCCGGACGGATCGGCGCTGTGGTTCGGCAACCCCGGCGAAATGCCGGAAGCGGAGCTGACCGTGCGGGATTGGTCGGCCTGCCGCACGCTGCTGCTGGCGGGCGACATCGGCTTTGCCGAAGCCTATCGCGACGGCCTGCTCGACTCGCCCAACCTCACCGCCCTGTTGCGCCTCGCCGTGCGCAACGAGGCGGCGCTGGGGCCCGCCACGTCCGGCAGCCTGCCGGCGCGGGCCTGGTACTGGCTCAAGCACCGCCTGCGCCGCAACAGCCGCGCGGGCAGCCGGCGTAACGTCCACGCTCACTACGATCTGGGCAACCCTTTCTACCAGCTCTGGCTCGACCCGAGCTGGACCTACTCCAGCGCCTGGTTCGACGGCCACTACGAGCAGCCGCTCTCGCTGGCGCAGGCCGCCAAGTACCAGCGCATCTGCGACGTGCTGGGCCTGCGGCCCGGCATGCGTGTGCTGGAAATCGGCTGCGGCTGGGGGGGGTTCGCCGAACACGCCGCGCGCCAGGGCATCGCCGTGCATGGCGTGACCATTTCCAACGCGCAGCTGGATTTCGCCCAACGGCGGCTGGCGGGCAATGCCTTGACCCACCTCGAGTGGCGCGACTATCGCGACCTCGACGGCCGCTACGACGCCATCGTATCGATCGAAATGTTCGAGGCGGTGGGCGAAGCCTACTGGCTGGACTACTTCCGCAAAGTGCGCAGCCTCCTGAAGCCCGGCGCCAAGGCCCTGATCCAGAGCATCACCATCGCCGAAAACCGTTTCCAGCGTTACCGCAGCGGCAGCGATTTCATCCAGGAATTCATCTTCCCCGGCGGCATGTTGCCCAGTTGCACCATCTTTGAAGCACAGGCGCGCAAAGCGGGCCTGGCCACCCATGACCGGCTGGATTTCGGCCCCGACTACGCGGAAACCCTGCGCCGCTGGCGGCAAGCGTTCGAAGGCGCGCTGGAGCCGGTGCGCCGCTTGGGGTTCGATGAAGCCTTCATCCGGCTGTGGCGGCTATACCTGTGCTACTGCGAAGCCGGCTTCGACGAAGACCGCATCGGCGTCTCGCAGTTCGTGCTGAAGGAGGCCCAGCCATGAGCCATCGATTACCGCGTCTGATACTGGCGGCGCTGGCCTTGCTGACCGGCTGCGGCACCCCCAGCGTGCAGGCGTACCGCGACAACACGCCACGCCTCGACCTATACCAATTCTTTGGCGGCCACACCCGGGCCTGGGGCATGTTCCGCGACCGCAAGGGCCAGTTGATCAAGCGCTTTACGGTGGATATCGACGGCCGTCGCGAAGGCGACACCCTGATCCTTGAAGAGCGTTTCCTGTACGCCGACGGCACGCGACAACAACGCAACTGGCGGCTGGAGCCGAAAGGCGACGGCAAGTGGCGCGGCACCGCGGCGGATGTGGTCGGCGAGGCCGAGGGCGAAGTCGCCGGCAACGCCCTGCACTGGCGCTACAACTTGAGGCTGCCGGTGGATGGCCGCGAGTGGACCGTGCATTTCGATGACTGGATGTTCCTGCTGGACGATCACGCCATGCTCAACAGCGCCCGCATGAGCAAGTTCGGCTTCGGGCTTGGCGAGGTCAGCCTGTTCTTCCGCAAGGAGTGAGCCATGCCGCTCGCGCCCATCAATCCCCCTATTCGTGACTGGCGCCGTCAACGGGTGTGGATCGTCGGCGCCTCCAGCGGCATCGGCGCGGCGCTATCCCGCCTGCTGCTGGACAAGGGCGCGGAAGTGGTCTTGTCCGCCCGCCGCCAGGCCCAGTTGATGCAGGTGGCCCATGCCCACCCACGCGCCACCGTGCTGCCGCTGGATGTCACGGACCCGCAATCCTGGCGCGAGGGCTGGTCGCGATGGCAAGGCCAGCAGCGCTTGCCGGACCTGGTGGTATTCTGCGCCGCCGACTACCGGCCGGAGCGCTGCTGGGAGCTGCAGCACGAGCGCGTTCGGCAGACCCTCGACACCAACCTGGCGGGCGTGTACTTCGGGCTGGAAACCATCCTGCCCGCGCTGATGGCGCGCCAGTCCGGCGGCATCGCGCTGGTGGCCAGCGTGGCGGGCTATGTCGGTCTGCCCGGCGCCAGCGTCTACGGCCCGAGCAAGGCCGCGCTGATCAACCTGGCCGAATTGCTGCACGCCGAACTGCGCTGCCACGGCATTCCTGTCTACCTGATCAACCCCGGCTTCGTGACCACCCGGCTCACCGCCATGAACGACTTCCCGATGCCCGCCATCATGAGTGCCGACGACGCCGCGCGGTGCATAGTGCGCGGACTGGAGCGCGGCCATTTCGAAATCCACTTTCCTCGCAGGTTTACGCTATGGATCAAGCTGATCGCCATGCTGCCCTATCGCCTGAGATTGCCGCTGCTGCGCCACCTGGCCCGAACCTGAGAGCGCGGCTGGCCGAATTGGCCGACTGGTATGCCCATCTGAGCCCGGTCACGCTGGATGACATCGACCGTTTTTACGCCGCGTCGGCCTGCTTCAAGGACCCGTTCAACACGGTGCAGAGCCGCGACGGCATACACGATGTCTTCCGGCACATGTTCAACGTGCTGGAACAGCCGGTGTTCATCCTCCGCGAGCAATTGCTGGACGGCAGCCAGGCTTTCCTGACCTGGGACTTCCGCTTCCGCCGCCGCGGCAAGGCCTATCTCTTGCATGGCGGCAGCCATCTACGCTTCGACTCTCGCGGCAAAGTGGTAGCGCACCGGGACTACTGGGATTCCGCCGAAGAGTTGCTGCACAAGCTGCCGCTGATCGGCCCGCCCTTGCGCCTGTTGCGGCGCCTGCTGTCGGTGCATGACGAAGGCTGGCGCGCATGAAGCCATCCTTCAAGGGCAACAAGTCCGCCCTTCCCGCCAAGCCGTGCGCCGGCTGCGGCCACCCCATGAGCTGGCGGCGCAAATGGGCGCGTTGCTGGGATGAGGTGAAGTTTTGTTCCGAACGCTGCCGCCAGCGGCGCCAAGCCCATGACCGCCTTGATCTACCGCCGCCATGACGACACGCGCGCCGTCTTCGGCCAACCTTGCGCGACGCCTGCGCCATCCCATCCAGCGGCGGAGGGGGATCGGCAGCGTCTCGCGGCGGGTCGGCCTGTCGCCGCATTCTGCAACGCATCGAAACCATGTGAGTCATCAATAGAGGAAGACACCATGCGACGCTCCCGACTGCAACACCTCATGCTCCTTGGCGGCAGCCTGCTGCTGGCGGCCTGCTCCACCCTGCCGCCGCCCGGCATCCAGCCGGTCAGCGGCTTCGAGCTGCGACGCTACAGCGGCAAGTGGTATGAAGTCGCCCGGCTGGAGCACCGCTTCGAACGCGGGCTCAGCGACGTCAGCGCCAGCTACGCGCCGCAGGCGGACGGCAGCGTCAGCGTGATCAATCGCGGCTTCGATCCCGCCGCCGGGCGCTGGAAACAGGCGGAAGGCCGCGCGCTGTTCAACGGCGACCCGCACCGCGCCTCGCTGAAGGTGTCGTTCTTCGGCCCCTTCTACGGCGGCTATCACGTGGTGGCGCTGGACCCGGACTACCGCTGGGCCATGGTGGCCGGCAACGACCGCTCCTACTTGTGGATTCTGGCGCGCGACAAGCAACTGCCCGATGACGTCACCGCCCGCCTGCTTGAAAAGGCGCGGCAACTGGGTTTCGACACCGGCAAACTGATCCGGGTCGGCCAGACCCGCAGCGACGGCTGAGGCGCGCCATGACGATACGCCTCAACCCGCGCAAGCTGCTGCTGAGCAAGTGGACGGCCCTGGCGCCGCAGAACAAGGAAAAGCACTTCATCGTGGTGCGCGTGCTGGAGCCGGAACACCCCGACGCACCGATTACCGAAGTGGAACTGGAAGCGGTCTACAGCCGACGCAGCCGCATCATTCCCTGGAAAACGCTGACCGACGCCACCCAGTGGCGGCAAGGCTGGCATTAACCGTCGGGGCAATCCGTTTCCTGCACTGCGCCATCGCCAACAGCGGTGGCGCTGGTGAGCATAGATCACACTTTGCTATCCGCTTCCTGGAACTGATGGCAAACCGTTCCGGAGCTTCGACCACGCCCGGCCTGCACTACAATGAACCTTGGTTCATCGAACGGAAAGTGCCATGTCTTACGACTCCAACAACATCTTTGCCCAAATCCTGCGTGGCCAAGCCCCATGCATCAAAGTTTTCGAAGATCAGATGACGCTCGTGTTCATGGACATCATGCCCCAGGCAGACGGCCATCTCCTCGTTATCCCCAAAGAACCCGCATCGCAGATTTTCGAGCTGTCGGACGATGCGGCGGCGGCCTGCATGCTGACCGCACGCAAGGCGGCCATCGCGGTCAGGGCGGCCCTGAACCCTCCCGGCATGATCCTGGCCCAGGCGAACGGCAGCGCGGCCGGCCAGACCGTGCCGCACTTTCACATCCACGTGATTCCGAGGCACAGCGGGGAATTCCTTGCTCCGCATGCAGCACGACGGGAAGACACGGAAAAGCTGAAGGAGCTCGCCAAGCGCATCATTGCCGCCTGGCCCGAACTCGACGAGAGCAATTGACCGGAACCACGGCTCCCTCCCGCCTCGTCAGGGGACGCCGCGGCGGATTGGCTCCTGCACGATTGTTGATGACATCGGAAGCGAGCTGAACATGCGCAAAAAAATGCCCCGCACCAGGCGGGGCATTTTTTCAAACCGGAAGCATCCGTGGCATGTCATTGACGGCTAGTTCGGCACGACGAGGGAACCTCGAGGAGACGGTACGGCGGAGTTCCGCCTGCTTGCAATCCCAGTGAACCACTCCTGCCAGACAAACCGTCACTTCCTTGCTCATCCGCACCATTACCCAATCCAGTGTTAAGTGCCAATATTCAACAGCAGCCAACACTGCAACGCGAGCATATGCGGCGGATATCGGCGTGAGCGAGGTGACTCGCCCGCCAGTTGACACTCCCCCGCTGAACTGCGAACCTTCCCGCTCCAATTTATTTGCCATTGCCCGCCATGAAAATCACCCAAAACACCGCCGTCACCCTGCGAATGAAAGTCACAGACAGCCAGGGTCTGGTTTACGACGATGGCAAGAACCCCGTTTCCTACCTGCACGGCGATTACGACAACCTCTTCCCCAAACTGGAAGCCGCACTTGAAGGTCAGGAATCAGGCTTTCAAACCACGCTGGAACTCGCTACCGAAGACACCTTCGGCGAACGCGACGAAGCCCTGGTCACCACCATGCCCAAGGCCGAATTCCCGCCCGGCATCAAGGTAGGCGGCCAGATCCAACGCCCTGGGCCGGATGGCACCCCGCGCTATTATTTCGTCACCAAGATCAAAGGCCCAACCGTATTGCTGGACGGCAACCACCCACTGTGCGGCAAAACCCTGCGCTTCGCCCTCAAAGTTGTGGACGTGCGAGAGGCAACCGCCGAGGAAATTGCCCACCAGCATGTACATGGCGAGCACGGGCATCAGCACTGACACCACCCTGCCCCACACAAACAAAGCCCTCCCCATCCAGGAGGGCTTTGTTTTGCCTGGACCCCACCTGCTATTTGGAATTGGTGATCTACTCCTGATCCGCTCGCCACCAACAAGCCCAACTTCGAGGTCTCGACCCGCTCCCTCCCAAATGGCCACACTTAGTCCCTAGTGCTGATGGTGGCCATTCTTGATTGCTGAGAATTCGTCTGAAGTTCGGCCTAAGCGGTCTTCCACCCCATCTGCCCTGAGCTTCCGTTCAGGGCCACATACCGGCCATTTCCCTTACACAGTAGCCGAAGGTCGGCTTTCTGATTTGGGGAGCGCTCACTATCGACCCTGAAGAGCCGTTCGACCTTCGACGTCATGAAGGGCAGCTATCTGAGGTGTAGCTGCCGCTCCCCAACGCTCCGTGATCTTCGGCTTGTCCGACATAAGAGACAGTCAAGATGTTCGCAAGCGGACGCTCGCGTGCCTTAAGGCAAAGGTCATATTGATGAGCCGCCAAGAATAAACATCCGTGGATGTTGACTCTGTAAAGGCAACTTGCAGATGAAAATCTCAATTTTCAAAACATCATGGCGCATTGAGCTGCTGACCGGTCGGCGTCGCTCCATCAAAAAATCAGCTTTTCAGTCAACAGCCTACTAAGAGAGGGTCAAATGTTCGCTAACGCTTCGATCGTCGCATCCAAAAGCGCACGCAGCCGCGCAACGCGACGCAGGTCGCGGTGATAGCCAAGCCAGACGTCGCGGCCCGGCGGCGCTTCGCCCAGATCAATACGCTGCAGTCCTGAGGTCGTGTCGCCAAGCGGACAAGGGAGCACAGCAAAGCCGCCTCCTTCAGCACACATGCGCGCCTGCGCTCCGCGATTGTTGCTGCCAAACGCGATCTTCGCTTTTGGCAACATGCGCTTGACCCACACGACATCAGGCAACGTGCCAAAAGCGCTGTCCATGCTGATGAGCGTATGGCCTTCACCATCGCCAAGGTGCGGCGGGACGAGGTCGATGCGCCCGTACAACGCGTAATCCACGTGCATCAGCTTTCGCTGGATGACATCGGGTTCGTCGAAAGGCGTAATGCGAAAAACCACGTCCGCCTCGCGCCGAGCAAGGTTGTATCGGCGCGAGTCCGTGACAAGCTCCAGCGAGACGCCCCGATGTTTTGTCAGAAACCGCGCGAACACCGGCGTGAGCACGTGAATGCCGAACCAGTCCGACGACGACACCCGCAGCAAGCCCGTCAGATGTGACTCCTTGCCGGCCAACGCGCGCGTGAAGCCGAGTGCTTCTTCTTCCATTCTCTCGGCGTACGACAGGGCGGCCACACCTTCGTCGGTCAATACAAAGCCGTCTCTCGTGCGCTGAAACAACACGTGCCCAAGCGTTTCCTCAAGCGCACGCAGCCGTCGGCCCATCGTCGGCTGTGTCTGCCCGACGAGCTTTGCCGCTGCGCCCAACGTGCCACTGCGGGCGATGGCGAGAAAGATGCGGACATCGCTCCACTCCAAACTCTTCCCAATCATTTTCGTTTGCTTACCATGCGATGGCGTGGATTTACGTGCCTTTATGCATGGGCGAGTATGAACTTACCAACATGTTCATTCAACCCAAAAGGAAATCATCATGTCCATGCAAGCGCTCGTTCTCAACCGCTACAACGGCCCCCTCGAACTGACGGAACTCTCGCGCCCGCAGCCTTTACAAGGGCAAGTGCTAGTGCGCATCGCAGCAAGCGGGTTGAATCCGCTCGACACCAAGATTCGCGCCGGCAGCGCCGCGCACGCAAAGCATCCATTGCCGCTCGTGTTGGGCATAGACATGGCCGGCGTGGTCGTGGCGGCGGGCCCCGGCGTCAGCGCATTCAAAGTCGGCGATGAGGTTTATGGAATGACAGGAGGGGTCGGTGGCATTCAGGGATCGCTTGCACAGTACGCAGCTGTCGACGTGGATCTGCTCGCGCCGAAGCCTTTCAACCTGTCGATGCGCGAAACCGCTGCATTGCCGCTCGCCTTCATCACGTCGTACTCGGGTATCGTCGATCGGGCGCGTTTGCAACCTGGGCAAACGGTGCTCGTGCAAGGCGGTGCGGGCGGGGTCGGACATGTATCGGTACAACTGGCGCTCGCACTCGGCGCAAAGGTATTCGCAACAGCGACCTCACGCGACCAGGATCTCGTCGCGCGCCTTGGCGCCACGCCAATCGACTACCGTGCGCAGTCCGTCGAGCAATATGTTGAGTCGTTGACGCAAGGCGCAGGTTTCGATCTGGTCGTAGACACCGTCGGCGGTGCGACGCTCGATGCATCGTTCGCAGCAGTAAAGCATTTCGGCCACGTGGTCAGCGCGTTGGGCTGGGGAACGCATGCGCTAGCGCCTCTTTCGTTTCGCGAAGCGAGCTATTCGGGCGTGTTCACTCTGTATCCGCTCCTTACAGGTGAGCATCGCGCTCACCATGGAGCGATGCTGCGCGAAGCCACGCGCCTGGTTGAAACGGGCAAGCTTACGCCCAATCTTGACTCTCGCCGGTTCGATCTGCATTCGGCGGAACTAGCATACGACGCAATCACGAGTGGCACCGCGCGCGGAAAAATCGTGGTGGACGTTGCCTGAAATCTCATCTGACAGCACGGTAGGTTGGGCTAAAAAGCCCAACATTTATCAAGCCCCAAAAATTAGTGAATAAGGTGGTTTGTGTGTTGGGCTTTGCTGTCTAACCTACCGTACTGGCGTCCGGTTTGGCCGACGATGTGACGTCGGTGGTGGGGAGACAAGCATCAGCTAGCTGAGGGTGAGCTGACGTTCAAATGACCGCTCCAACAAACGTAAGAAAGGCCGAAGTTGGCCGACAGTAAGCGTTGGCGATAGCTTCTCAAAAGCGGCCACTGGCCTTCCAGACTTCAGTGCGAATGACCGGTATCCGGCGGAACGCCCCATCGGCAGATCCCGGCCAACTGCTGTCAGTCGCCCATCCCACAAAGCTGCCATTCGAGCGGCTGGTCCGCCACGGAACCCGCCAGATAGCCTACGAGTGCATTTCAGCCGGAGCAGCCACTTGGCCTTAGACGAACAATGGCTGCTCCAGTAAGAGAAGCAGCCACCAAAATGACGAGTAGACTAGGGGGCAATGCTTCATTGTGCCGCAGGCTAATCCGAAGCGGCGACGGTCGATCCACGCTATCATCCATGAAATGGACCGTGGTCCGTGGCATCGATCTGTTTGCGCCCGGCAGCTCCCGTGATCAGTGCTTGACCAGCACCACCTTGCCCCGGAACAGATGGTACTGGTACAGGTTGTAACCGAGCATGATCGGGAACACAAAGCCGATGCCGAACAGCATGAACGTCAGGGTCGGGCTGTCGGAAGCGGCAGCGGCAACGGTCAGGCGGCCCGGCACGATATACGGGAACAGGCTGATTGCAAGGCCCGCAAACGACACGACGAAGAGCAACGTCGCCCCCACGAACGGGCCGTGCTCACCGCGCATGTGCACCGAGTACAGCACGTAGACGGATGCCAATGCGGCCACCACTGCGAGCACGACCAGCACCTGGAAGACACCGTCCTGCTGCCAGCGCGTGATACCCACTGTGCTGAATTTCAGCGTCGCGAAAGATACGACGAGCGCAGCGGCGAGCGTCGCGAACAGGGCGGCGACCGAATAGCGACGGGCCGCATCCTCGATGCCGCCGGTCGTCTTCTTGATCAGCCAGGTCGCGCCGAGTAGGCTGTAACCGGCCACGACGCCGATCGCGGTGGCGATAACGAAGCCGGTGTTCGCCGCGCCGGGCGCGAGTCCGGTGAGGACCTTGCCGAGCACGATACCTTGCGAAATCGCCGCAAGCAGGCTGCCCAAGCCGAACATGCGGTCCCATGCCGTCTTGCTGCTATGCGCGGCGTGGCGGAACTCGATCGCGGCGCCACGCATGATGAAGCTCGCGATCAGCATCATCACGGGAACATAAAGATCGGTGAGGATCATCGCATAGGCGCTGGGGAACGCGCCGAACAGCGCGCCGCCGAGGGCGACAAGCCAAGTCTCGTTGGCGTCCCAGACATGGCCGATGGACTGGATCATCACGTCGCGGTCGCTCTCACGGCTGCGCAGCAAGGTCAGGATGCCGACCCCGAGGTCGAAGCCGTCCGTGACGACGTATAGTACGAGCATCAGGCCGATGAGGCCGAACCACGCATGGCTCAGCAGGGCCTGGGTAGAGAGGGAAGTCATCTTGGGTTCCTTACAAAGTAGGCGCGAAGGATTGAGCGGGCCATGCGTCAGTAATCGACGGCGTGCGACGGGCTCTCGCGGTCAGGCTCGGCGGGCGGCATCAGCGTGAGGTCCGGGCCCTTGCGCAGCCAGCGGTACGCGAAGATGAAGAACGACGAGATCAGCACGGCGAAGAACGCCGCGAACATGACCATGCTGCCCGTGATGGCGGTCGACGAGATGGCGGATGCAGCATGTTCGGTGCGCAGCAAGCCGTAGACGGCCCACGGCTGGCGGCCGACTTCCCGTACGATCCAGCCGCACTCCACCGCGATATACGGCAGCGGGATCGTGAATACCCACGCCAGTAGCAGCTTGCGCTGCGAGAGGAGCGCGTCGACGCGGCCGCGCGCCTTGCGCAGTGCGTAGAGGGTCCAGAACGCCAGCAGCATGAAGAGGAAGCCGATCCCCGCCATTGCACGGAACGCGTAGTACAGCAACGGGAGCATCGGCGGCTGGTCGACAACCGGAATGTCCCTCAGCCCCCTCACTTGGCCGTGCAGGTTGTGGGTGCCCAGAATACTCAGCATGCCCGGCACTTCGAGTGACCAGTTGTTGCGCTGCTGCGCGGCGTTGGGCCAGGCGATCAGCGACCAGCTTGCGCCCGTGCCGGGTGCGTTCGTCTCCCAGTGGCCTTCGATGGCGGCCCCCTTGGCGGGTTGGGTCTCGAACACGGTGACACCGCTCGAATCGCCCAACCAGATCTGCACGGGGGTGACGAACGCGAGGATCAGCAGCGCTAGCTTGAACGAGCGGACGAAGAATTCCGGATGGCGGCGCTTCAGCAGGTAGTAGGCGGAGATGCCGACGACCACGACGAGGCCGGTTTCCAGCGCCGCAAACCACATGTGCGATACGCCCCACGCCATGGCGGGGTTGAAGATCGCCTCCACGTAGTCGGTCACCACCAGCTTGCCATTCACGACGGCGACGCCGCTCGGGGTCTGCAGCCAGGAGTTGGCGACCATGATCCAGAACGCCGAGAGCGATGAGCCCAGCGCGACCATCGCTGTCGCGAACAGGTGGACGCCCTTCGGCACGCGCCCCCAGCCGAGCATCATGATGCCGACGAAGCCCGCCTCCAGCATGAAGGCCATCGCCCCCTCGAAGCCGAGGATGTTGCCGAAGAACTGGCCGGTGTACTCCGAAAACGGCCCCCAGTTGGTGCCGAACTGAAACTCCATCGGAATGCCGGTCACGACACCGACGGCGAAGTTGAGCAACAGAAGTTTGCTCCAGAACCGTGCGTGGCGGTACCAGACAACGTCGCTCGTCTTGACCCACAGGATTTCGATAACGAGCAGGAAGGCAGACAGGCTGATCGTCAGGATCGGCCAGAGTATGTGGAACACCGCGGTCATGGCGAACTGGCCACGCGCGAGGTTGAGAGCTTCTACAGGCATGATGGTCACCCTAAGGATGGAGAACGTGGTGGACACCCCCGACGGGATGCGGCCGCATGGATCGAACGAAATTCAAAAGGCAGGCAGGCTGGCCGGCTCCACTGAACGGTGCAGCAGCACCGGGATCGACTTCGAGGTTGGCGTATTGCAGACGTCGCCGACGCTTGATAGCGGGACCAGCGGGTTCGTTTCCGGGTAGTACGCGCCGATGCAGCCGCGCGGAATGTCGTACTCGACCAAGCGGAAATAATTTGCGCGGCGTTCGATCCCGTCGTCCCAGACCGTCGTCATGTCTACCCAGTCGCCGTTCTTGAAGCCGAGCATCGCGATGTCGGCCGGATGGATGAACACGACGCGGCGCTGTCCGAACACGCCGCGATAGCGGTCGTCGAGCGCATAGATGGTGGTGTTGTACTGGTCGTGCGAACGGGTCGTCATCAGCGTCATGAGGCGCTCGCCATGGATTTTCTTCGCACGGGCGATCGGCGTGTCTTGTTGCACCGGATGCACGACGAAGTTGGCCTTGCCGGTTGGTGTTTCCCATTCGCGCTCGCGCGACGCTACGCGCAGGTGGAAGCCGCCTGGTTGTTGAATACGCGCGTTGTAGGCCTCGAAGCCATCGAACACCTGTTCGATCGCGTCGCGGATTATCGCGTAGTCACGCGCGAACCCGAGCCAATCCACCTTGGCATAACCGAGTGTTGCATACGCAATGTTCGCGATGATTGCGGTCTCAGACATCAGGTTCGGAGAGGCGGGCTTGTTCATCCCGTACGAGATGTGCACCATGCTCATCGAGTCCTCGACGGTGATGCCCTGTGCCACGCCAGCCTGCGCGTCGATCTCGGTGCGGCCAAGTGTCGGCAGGATCAGGGCTTCTTTGCCGTGCACGAGGTGGCTGCGGTTCAGCTTCGTCGTGATATGGACGGTGAGATCGCACGAGCGCAGGCCGTCGAAGGTGCGCAGCGTATCCGGCGTCGCCATCGCGAAGTTGCCCCCAAGGCCAATGAACACCTTCAGACGACCTTCCACCATGTGTTCGATGGTCTCGACGACGTCGAGGCCATGCTCGCGTGGCGGCTCGAAGCTGAAAACCTGGCCGAGGCGGTCGAGGAAGGCCTGCGAGGGTTTCTCCTCGATCCCCATAGTGCGGTTGCCCTGCACATTCGAGTGTCCGCGCACTGGGCAGAGCCCCGCGCCTTCGCGGCCGATGTTTCCGCGCATCATCAGCAGGTTCGACAGCATGTGCACGGTCTGCACCGAGTGCTTGTGCTGCGTGATGCCCATACCCCAGGTTGCGATCACTCTCTTTCCGTTTGCATATATGCGGGCCAGGTCCTCGATGTCTTCGTGTGCGACGCCGGATTCGGATTCGAGCAGCGGCCAGCTCTCGGCGCGCAGATCCGCGGCGAACGCGTCGAAGCCGAGCGTGTGCTCGCGGATGAAATCCACGTCGATCACGCGCTCAGTGCCTTTCGCGACGGCTAGGTCGTCGAGTTCGATCACATGCTTCGCGACGCCCTTGATCAGCGCGAAGTCGCCCCCCAGCTTCGGCTGGATGAACGTCGATGCGATCTTCGTGCTGCCGAAGGTGAGCATCTCAAGCGGATGCTGGGGGCTCGCGAAGCGCTCGAGCCCCCGTTCGCGCAGCGGATTGACCGAGACGATCGTGGCGCCACGGCGGGATGCCTCGCGCAGTTCACCCAGCATGCGTGGATGGTTGGTTCCGGGATTCTGGCCGAAGATAATGATGGTGTCCGCGAGCTCGAAGTCGTCGAGTGTGACCGTGCCCTTGCCGATGCCGACTGTCGTCGGCAGACCGCGGCTGGTCGCTTCGTGGCACATGTTCGAGCAGTCGGGGAAGTTGTTGGTGCCGTACATGCGTACGAACAGCTGGTACAGGAACGCGGCTTCGTTGCTCGCGCGGCCGGACGTGTAGAACGCTGCTTCGTGGGGCGAGTCGAGCTGGTTCAGATGCTTCGCGACCAGCGCGAAGGCATCGTGCCACGCGATCGGCTGGTAGCGGTCGGTCCGTGGGTCATACACCATCGGGTCGGTCAGCCGGCCGTGCTGCTCGAGTTCGTAGTCCGTCTGCTTCATCAGCTCCTCGACGGTATGGGCCTCGAAGAACGCCGGGGTCACGCGTTTTGTCGTCGCCTCGGCCGCGACTGCTTTTACGCCGTTCTCGCAGAATTCGAAGGTCGACGCGTGCTGCCGGTCGGGCCACGCGCAGCCGGGGCAGTCGAAGCCATCTGGCTGGTTTTGCTTGAACAGCGTTCGATAGTTGCCGCCCGCGACCCGCTCCTTGATCAGATTGATCGCGACGTATTTGAGGGCGCCCCAGCCTGCGGCCGGATGGTCGTATGCCTCGATTTTTCCCTTCGGTGTTGCCTTTTCCATAACCTTGGCTCCATTGATGACGCGTCGTCTATGTCGTGCCCAAGCAGCCTGAAGTCGGGTTCTGCCATGCGGCGCGTTCCATGAGCCGAAGAGTAAAAGCGCAGGAGGAGGGGCGGGGCACACACATCCATTCGATTTACAAGAGTACAGTTCTGTTATCCTCCCGCATTCACGTGGACTGTATACTGAAGTGCATTCGTCCCCATGCCACCGCATTCGGCCGGGCTGCGATCGGATGCGGGAGTGGGGCGATGAAACTTTACGAAAAGCTTGCGGACGATCTGGAGAAGCTGATCCGGCAAGGCGTGTACAGTCACGGTGATCGCGTGCCGTCGGTACGGCAGACCAGTCAGCAGCACCGGCTCAGCATCACCACCGTGATTCGTGCCTATTTGCTGCTGGAGAGCCGCGGCCTGCTGGAAAGCCGGCCTCAGTCCGGCTATTTCGTCAGCCTGCGCAGTGACGATGGCGAGCGCCAAGTACGCAAACTCCGGCCCACCAAGCCGATCGCCATTTCGTCGTCGGTCGACGTAAGCCGGCTGGTGCTGTCGACCCTGCGTTCGATCAGCACAGACGGTGCCGTGCCGCTCGGCTCGCCCTATCCCGATCCGGGCCTGTTTCCGTTTGAAAAGCTGAACCGCTATGCGTATTTGGCCGGCCGGGAAAAAAGGCAATGGGGCGTGACGAATGCGCTGCCGCCCGGCAATCCGGAACTTGTGCGCCAGATCGCGCGACGCTACCTCGAAAACGGCATGTCGGTCGATCCGAACGAGATCATCATCACGGTCGGTGCGACGGAGGCGATCAACCTCTGTCTGCAGGCGGTCGCCAAACCCGGTGACGTGATCGCCGTTGAATCGCCGACTTTCTACGCGATGCTACACGCGATCGAGCGGATGGGGATGAAGGCGATCGAGGTTTCGACGCATCCGGAGCACGGCATCGACATTGCGGCGCTCGCCGCGATCGTGGAATCGCAACCCATCGCCGCGTGCATGGTGATGCCGAACTTCCAGAATCCGCTCGGTTTCCAGATGCCGGACGAACGCAAGCGCGAGCTGGTCGAGTTCGTCACCAAGAAGGACATTCCGGTCATCGAGAACGGCGTGTACAACGAGCTGTACTTCGGCGCTTCGCACCCGAGCACACTGAAGTCCTACGACAAGAAGGGGCTCGTGCTGCATTGCGCGTCGTTCTCGAAGAGCCTGACGGCGGCCTACCGGATCGGCTGGGCGCTGCCTGGCCGCTATCGCGACGAGGTAGAGAGGCTCAAGTTCCTCAACACCTTGACGACGCCCTCCATTCCGCAACTCGCGATAGCGGAATTTCTCGAACGGGATGGCTACGAGCATCACCTGCGCCGGGTCCGGAAGGCCTATGCGCAACAGGCCAATCTGATGCGGGCGATGGTGTCTCGCTTCTTTCCCGACGGCACGCGCATGTCCTCTCCGGCGGGCGGCTATGTACTGTGGATCGAGCTGCCGCCCAAGGTCGACTCGATGCGGCTTTATCAGCTGGCTCTCGAGAGGGGTATCACGATCGGGCCGGGCTATATGTTCTCGACCTCGGACACCTACCGGAATTTCATCCGACTCAACTACAGCAGTCCATGGTCCAGCGAGATCGAACAGGCGTTGATTACCGTCGGCAAGCTGGTCGGAACGTTAGCCCGCTGACGCGTGAGGTCAGCGAAAGCAGTACAGCTCGCGGGCGGCACAGCCAGTACAGTATGCGGATCGCGCGTCAGGCACCCTCAAGCTTGCGCGCCGCGGCTAGAATCGGCTGTGTCGTCATCGTTGCGAGGGAAGGACGAGCATGAACGAAGTGCAAGCAGGACAGACGAACGACGGCGAATTCGACCCGGTCGTCGCCGTGGTGCTCGAGCAACTGTGGGTGTCGTCCAAGGATGGTCCTGACAGGCCATGGGCCTTGGCCAAGCTGGCAAAACGCGCCCGACTGCCGATGAGCACGTTGCGACGGACACTCACGGTGCTGAAGTCTGCAGGACTGGCCGATTTTAGCATCGACGAGAACGGACGCGGGATGGCCGTGCTGACCGAGCAAGGGCGCGCGCTCTGCGAGACGGTGGCGGGGATCGAGGCCGACGGCGCGGGTTGATGCAGGGGACTGTCAGCGCGAGACGGCGGGCTTTCGGGCGCGCCGTCTCTTTTTTCAGGGGGGCTTTACCGTACGGGGTGGGCAGGCATCAACCGCCGACCAGCGACATGCGGACGGTGGGGTAGACCTTACCCGATCCGGCCTTGCGCTTCGTCGCGCGAAGCTCTGAGTAGCGGTCGTCGCGGTGGCTCCAACTCCGACGGACCGCATCGGCCAGTTGCTCGATGGAAGCGGCCTCGGTCAGCCAGGGCTTAAGATCCGTACCATGCGTCGCGAACAGGCAGGTATACAGTTGGCCGTCGGCCGATAAGCGCGCACGCGTGCACGAGCCGCAGAAGGGATGCGATACGCTCGAGATGAACCCGACCTCGCCGGAGCCGTCTGCATGGCGATAGTTGACCGATGTCTCGGTGGGTTCGTGATTGTCGAGAGGAACGAGGGAGAATTCCGCTTCGATGATGTCCTGCATCTGCCGCGACGTGAGCACCTTGTCGCTTGCCCAGAATGCCGCGCCGCCGACATCCATGTATTCGATGAAGCGCACCGCCACGCCGCTGCCCTTGAACAGGCGGACCAGCGGCAGGATCTGGCTATCGTTCACGCCGCGCTCGATCACCGTATTGACCTTGATGGGCATAAGCCCTGCGGCACACGCCGCGTCGATGCCGTCAAGGATGCGTGCCACGGGCACGTCGACATCGGTCATGCGGCGGAACACCGCGTCTTCTACCGCGTCGAGGCTGACCGTCACGCGGGTCAGGCCGGCGTTGCGTAGCGAGCGTGCCTTGCCGGCGAGCAGCGAACCGTTGGTGGTGAGCGCGAGCTCGACCGGCTTGCCGTTCCAGGTTGTTAGTGCCGCTAGCCGCTCGATCAGCGTTTCGAGCCCGCGTCGCAGCAGCGGCTCGCCACCGGTGATGCGGATCTTCTCGACGCCGAGCGACACGAACGCTCGCGCGATCTTGACCATCTGATCGAACGACAAGCGCTCGGATGATGACAAAAACGGGTAATTCACATCGAAAACATCGCGTGGCATACAGTAAGTACACCGAAAGTTGCACTGGTCGATCACAGACAGACGCAGATCCCGCAACGGGCGGTCGAGTTGGTCGATGGGATTCGCGGCGGCGTCAGCAAGTGCGGCTGCGAGTGCCGCGTGGTCGATGGCGTTCATGATCTGTCCGATGCTCCTCGGAGGATGAAACGATTCACCAGCAGGATAGTACGTAGGTGCGTTGGGCCGGATACACAGTCCGCTCCTCATCCCAGGAGTACAGTTTCGTCTTCCGGAGCCGCGTATTCGACGAAGCTGTCGTCGCGGCAGAAGCCGAGCAGCCGTATCCCGGCCTGCTGTGCGACGTCGATCGCAAGAGACGTTGGGGCCGAAATGGTCGCGATCATCGGGATATGCAAGCGAGCTGCCTTGCGCACCAGCTCGTAACTGGCACGGCTGGACAGAAACACGAAGCCATCGCGCGTATCCGCCTGACGGCGCGCGAGGTGGCCGATCAGCTTGTCGAGCGCGTTGTGTCGGCCGACGTCCTCGAATACGTCGATCACCGCACCGTCACGGTCACACCATGCGGCGGCATGAATGCCTCCGGTCTCGTGCATCAGAACCTGTCTAGTGGGCAATTCGCGCGCTGCGCGCTCGACGGCATCGGCCCCGATATTGGAGGCGGCGCCGGCATGGGCGATACGGGCGGGGTGCAGATCCAGCAGCTCGATGCTCTCGATTCCGCAGACCCCGCAGCCAGTTCGCCCTGCCAGCGCGCGTCGCTTCCCTTTCAGCGCCATGAAGGCCTTCTGCGCGATGGTGACTTGCACCTCGGCGCTGTCGCTTGCCGAGAACGTTTCGATATCGAACACCTCAGCCATACGCTCGACGATGCCTTCGCTGAGCGCAAAGCCCAGCGCAAACGCTTCAAGGTCGATCGGGGTCGCCATCATCACTGCGTGCGCGATGCCGTTGAAGACCAGCGCGACCGGGACCTCCTCGACGATGCGGTCGCCAGTCCGGCGGGTATCGCAGTGCCGGCGACGAATCACCGTGCGAGCGACGCTGCCGGTGTGATCGGCAGAGGTGGGGCAGGGCTGCATGATGGGTTCCTCCGATGAGATCAAGTCAGTTGATAGCGTGCGTCGGGCAGGGTTTCCGGTGGCACGGTCTCGTCGCAGAGATCGAGCAGCGCCCTCTCCACGTTGCACGTCATCGCGTCGAGTGCCAACTGATTGGGCGCGACGCCGAACGGCTGGGAAATCTCGCCCGCGATCGCCTCAAGCGCGATCATCGTGTATGACACGAACGTGCACACGAGCGGTGTCGCAATGTTAATCGTGTCGACGAGCCCAAACGGCAGCATCGCGCAATAGGCATAGACGGTACGGTGCAGTAGCACGCCGTACACGAACGGAATCGGTGTCGCCGCGATGCGTTCGCAGCCGCCGACGGCCGCTCCGAGTTCGTTGAGCTGCGTGTCGAGCAGCCAAAGCTGGCTGTCGGTGAGCGCGCCGCTGCGCTTCAGCTCGCCGAGGCGGCAGCGCGCTTCGTTGAGCAGAACGATGGGGCGGAACAAACGGCCCGCCACGGCCATCGCGTTGTCCGGCCCGAGCAGTCGCGCCAGATCGGTTGCCACATCAGTGCGCCGCAGTTGGTGCTTGAACGCGTAGACGAATGCAATTAGCAACCGCACGAAGCCGTCGCGATCGAATACGGCGGGGTCGTCCGGCGCGTAGGCAATCACCTGCGACGTCAGTGCGCGCGCGGAAATCAGTACGTTTCCCCACAGCCGGCGCGCTTCCCAGAACCGCTCGTAACTGGCGTTGTTGCGGAACGCGAGAAAGATGGCCAGCGCAACGCCGCACAGGGTAAACGGTATCGCGTTCAAGGGAATTTTCTCGCCCAACAGGCGACCATCGGTGAGCATTGCGAGTACGCTGATCAGCGCCATGAAGACCAGTTGCGGAATGATCGATGGGAGAACCGAACCGTGCCAGATGAAGAGCATGCGGAACCAGTTGGGTGTGGGTCTGATGATCATGACGGATACACTAAAAGAGTCGATGGAAAGCGGTGCGTGTGTTGACCAGCCATCACAGCCGGCATCGGATTAGCTCCAAGGTTATGGGCAATCCGGCGTGCCTAGTGATCACACATCGGCGTAGGGGAAAAGAGCACAGTTGCCGCCAGGACGGCCTTCTGTCAGGTTCGCGCGGCAGTCACGCCCGTTGGCGTAATCGGTTCCGTTCAGGATTTGTATTTCTGAAGACGGTTCATCTGCTTGAAGCGGACGATCCGAAGACTCTTTCGTCTGACCGCTCTGGCCGAACCGCTGTCCGTCAATAGCCATACCGGGTGACTACTTCACTCGGATACCTACCGTTGAACCGTTGACGGATCGACCGGCAGCTACGGGTCGAAAGTGAGCTTTCCCCAAGTCAGAAAGCCGCCCTTCGGCTACGGTGCAAGTGAAATGGCCGGTATGTGGTCCTGAACGGACGCTCAGGGCCGATGGGGTGGAGGACCGCTTAGGCCGATTTGTACGCGTAGGCTCTCCGGCAGGTAAACGATCGAAGCGGACTCGCGAATGCCTGATACATGGGGATCATGACCGGCAACTGTTGGCCGGAAGCACGTATCCAGGAGACGCCCGAAAGCTGCCGCCCATTGGGACAGATAGCCACGGGCGGTCGGTCGTTACTCCGGCTGCTATGTCTGCACCACTGTGTCGGGCGATTCTTCCGACCATACGCTGGCGAGTGATGCGTACCTTCACACCTGCGATGCAGGCGCCCGTGGTCTGTTCATTATGCCCCAGCCGCGTCGGCTCGGTACGAATGGGGGCATCTCAGGACTTGGCTATATCTCGGTCTGCTCTGAGATTTCCAGGGCATCATCGACTTCAATACCCAAGTATCGAACTGTGCTCTCCAGCTTGGCATGGCCCAGGAGCAACTGAACGGCCCTCAGGTTTTTCGTCCGTTTGTAAATCAGTGTCGCCTTGGTCCGGCGCATGGTGTGGGTGCCGTAGGCGGAGGTGTCGAGTCCAGCCGCGGCGATCCACTGATGGACGATCCGGGCATACTGCCGTGTCGAAACATGAGGCGACCTGGTGACCCGGCTGGGAAACAGATACTGCTCTGACTTGAGATTCGCCTTGGCAATCCACGCCGCCACCGCAGTCCGGGTCGGTTCGGTTAGCTCAAATTGAACAGGACGCTGGGTCTTCCGCTGCATGACCATGGCCCGGGGCAGGATCTGATTGCCGTGGGTGACGTCCCGGACCCGCAGATTCACGAGGTCGCAGCCCCGCAACTTGCTGTCGATGGCCAGATTGAACATGGCCAGGTCTCGCACCTGATGGGCATTCTGCAGGTGGATCCGGATGGCCCATATGTCCTTCGGCTTCAGCGGTGGCTTCTGGCCTACCAGTTTGCCCTTGTTCCAAGGTTCCCGAAAGCGAGTGGATTCCATGACAGACTCCTTGTTGTTGAAGGGAGTCTTATTGTTCTGCCAAACCGGGAACGGCAGGTTTCGGGCTTACTGGAGAATACGCGCTCCCGGCCACAATCTGCCGGTTGGCAAATCTGGATGCGCGCCATTGGATTGGCTGCTTGACTCTGTAAGCTGCCGTTTGGCCTACGTGAACAACTCGGCCTAAGCGGCCTTTCCACAGATTGATAGGCAACGGCTTTTCGGACATGCCTCTTAGTGCCCAACGGCGTGGCATTTACAATAAAATTCAACAATTTGTTGAAATTAAAACACAGTGTTGATATTCTGCTGCCACCCAAGGAGTTGCAACCTTTATCTCACTTGCTCCTGCATGCCCTATACCAACATGGATGTGCCAATGAATGACGCCAGGTCTGATACCGACACGACCGAAGAAAGACAACTGGTCCTGACCACGCTGAAAGCCGCACTGGCAGCCATGGGCAGTGTCGTCGGCCGCAATACCGAGATAATCCTTCACGACCTGACGCAGCCCGAAAGGTCGGTGATCGATATTGTGAACGGCCATGTATCAGGCCGTTCGGTGGGGAGCCCCGTGCTGGGCGGGCCGCAGCAAGACAAGGGCTTTGCTGCCGTAATGCGCACCGCCGAGACGGATGTTGATTGTGAGCCGGTGGTCATTCCAAACTACCCGACCACCGCAGCTGACGGTCGAACCTTGCGCAGTGCCACTGCCGTGTTCCGGGACAAGACCGGTCAACCGTTTGCAAGCCTGTGCATCAATACCGATATCAGTGGTCTGCTGACAGCCCAAGCCTGCTTAGAACAATTGCTGGCTGCGCCGCCATCTACGGCTGAAAAAGTATCGGAACCGGCCGACATGGAATTACTGATGGCGGAGATCATCCAGAACTCGCTGGCCAGGATGAATTCGCCTAACCGCGCGCAGAACAAGAAGGCAAAACTCGAAGCCGTCCGCCAGATGCAGGAAAGAGGCATTTTCATCGTCAAGGGTGGCATCGAAAAAGCCGCCGCCGCCCTCGGCGTGACGCGTTACACCATTTACAACTATCTGGATGAAATCCGGCAGCACTCTGTCAATGAGCCCTCAACCGTAGGATCCTCCCGCTGAAGATTAGGAGCTAACGCTATGCCCTATGCCATTACTCGCTTTGCCAGCGAGTTGCCTTTCCCTTTCTCCCGAGCGGTCGAGGCGGGCGGATTCCTGTTTCTATCCGGACAGGTCTCGATGTCGGAGACGGGGGAGCCCATTCGAGGTGATGTTCAGACCCAGACCCACAACATCATGGCAGGCATCGAACGCACCTTGCTTTCCTGCGGTTCGGATTTGAGCGCAGTGGTCAAAGTCACCGTGTGGCTATCCGATATGAAACACTTTGCCGAGTTCAACCAGGCCTATGCCGTCTATTTCCCAGAGGGCTTCCCGGTGCGCTCGGTGGTTAGCTGCAAACTGGCGTTCGATCTGGATGTCGAGATTGAAGTGCAGGCGCTTGCCCCAAACAAAGCCGCCCCATGAAACAAGAGCATTCCGTTGCCTTTCCTGAGGCCTTTCCCACTTTCATGCCACAGCCTAGTAAAGACATCGCCATGAATCTGCACTTTGAAACTCCTTTGATGGAGTCGCGTCCCTTGAGCGTTCTTGCAGGCCGATTCATATGGCTCAAGCTCGATGCTTTGCAATTGCCTGGATCTTTTAAGATCCGGGGCATCGGCCACGCTTGTGCCGTCTACCAGAGCCAAGGCGCGCAGCGTTTCGTCTCATCCTCTGGCGGCAATGCAGGGCTTGCTGTGGCCTATGCGGGGCGTCGTCTGGGTGTTCCTGTAACGGTGGTGGTGCCGGAAACGACCACGGAGCGGGCCAAGGAGCTGCTCCGTTTGGAAGGGGCAGAGGTTGTGGTGCACGGCAGTTCCTGGCAAGAGGCCAATCAGTTCGCGCAAACTTGACTTGGGCCGACGGATGCTTTTCTGCATCCTTTCGATGACCCGCTGCTGTGGCATGGACATGCCACGATGATCGATGAGGTTGCCCAAGCGAACCTCAAGCCAGATGCCGTGGTGCTGTCCGTCGGTGGGGGCGGTCTACTTCCCGGCGTGGTGGAGGGCCTCCAGCGCAATCAGTGGCATGATGTGCCGGTGTTGGCGGTGGAAACCGAAGGCGCAGCCTCGTTCCATGCAGCCGTCC
Organism: Pseudogulbenkiania sp. FW507-F1; assembly: GCF_058781125.1. Taxonomy (NCBI): domain Bacteria; kingdom Pseudomonadati; phylum Pseudomonadota; class Betaproteobacteria; order Neisseriales; family Chromobacteriaceae; genus Pseudogulbenkiania; species Pseudogulbenkiania sp. FW507-F1. The sequence goes on from NZ_JBYSWM010000005.1 coordinate 91,928, forward strand.
AAGCCGGATATACGGTGGAGCTGGAGCGCATCAGCAGCGTCGCCACTTCGCTAGGCGCCAAGCGGGTGTGCGAACAGGCATTGCGTTGTGCACATGAACACCCCATCCAGAGCCTCGTCGTGTCGGACCACAGCTCCCTTGCCGCCTGCGAGCGTTTTCTGGCGGACCATCGCATCCTGGTTGAACCAGCTTGCGGCGCGGCCCTTTCCGTAGTCTACGACCAGGCACCCGTGTTGGCCAGTTACTCCAAGGTTTTGGTCATCGTATGCGGGGGCGCTACGGCGACTATCGATCAAATTCGCACTTGGGCAGGCCAATTGGATAAATCGTAATGCTTAAGCTGCGCAACATGGGGATTACTATGTAACCTCTTTTGCCCTGCCTCTGCTGTTCTTGAAAGTGAATCTCCCTCGGCTTTTCTCGACAATTGAACGGCTGTTTTCTCATTAGGAAGCAGCCGTTTTCGTTTCTAGGGCGGGATGACCGCTCAGGCCGAAGAGTTCGCATTGACTGTTCGGCAGGTTTTAGAGTGCGCCGCCGCTTGAATGGCGGCTATGCCAAATGAGCGAACGGCAGCAGTTGGCCGAGAGCGGGACTTCATGTTGGTTTCCGATAGCCGACAGGTGGAAACTCAAGGGCCGCTTTCTGGATGCTGTCGGCTACGGCAGCCTTCACGGCCAGGACCGCCCAGGGGCCGCCTGGCATTATCCTGGCGCAGGCTAACGGCAGCGCGGCCGGCCCGACCGTACGCACTTTCACATCCACGTGATTCCGTAATACAGCGGGGAATTCCTTGCTCCGCATACAGCACGGCGGGAAGACAGGGAAAAGCTGAAGGGGTGCGCCAAACGCATCATTGCCGCCTGGCCCGAACTCAAGGAGAGCAATTGACCGGAACCACGGTTCACTCCCCCCTCGTCAGGGGATACCGCGGCGGATTGGCTCCGTCACGATTGTTGATGGCCCCGGCGCTAGGCTGAGAATGTCCCAAAAAAATGCCCCGCACTTGGCGGGGCAGCTTTTTACATTGGGGGAATCTTTGGGGGTATCCATCCACTGACGGAAGACAGCGTCAGAATACCCAACCAACCGAAACCCTTGCTGTAGTTAGACGTTGACCGTGTCGGCCACTTCCTTGAACTCATCAATCTGGTCGAAGTTCATGTAGCGGTAAACGTCGGCAGCCTGCTTGTTGATGACGCCGATGTCGGCCATGTACTCTTCCTTGCTCGGGATGCGGCCCAGCTTGGAGCAGATCGCAGCCAGTTCCGCCGAGCCAAGATACACGTTGGTATTCTTGCCCAGACGGTTCGGGAAGTTACGGGTCGAGGTCGACATCACGGTGGCGCCTTCGCGCACCTGAGCCTGGTTACCCATGCACAGCGAGCAGCCCGGCATTTCAGTACGGGCGCCGGCAGAGCCGAACACGCCGTAATGGCCTTCGTTGGTCAGCTGCTGAGCGTCCATCTTGGTCGGCGGAGCCACCCACAGCTTGACCGGGATGTCGCGCTTGCCTTCCAGCAACTTGGAAGCGGCACGGAAGTGACCGATGTTGGTCATGCACGAACCGATGAACACTTCGTCGATCTTGGCTCCGGCGACTTCGGACAGGGTCTTCACGTCGTCCGGGTCGTTCGGGCAGGCCACGATCGGCTCGTGGATGTCGGCCAGATCGATCTCGATCACGGCGGCGTACTCGGCGTCGGCATCCGGCTGCAGCAGTTCACCGTTGGCGATCCACTGTTCCATGGCCTTGATGCGGCGCTCCAGGGTACGTGCGTCCTGGTAGCCGTCGGCGATCATCACCTTCATCAGGGTGATGTTCGACTTCATGTACTCGACGATCGGGTCCTTGTTCAGGCGCACGGAACAACCGGCGGCGGAACGTTCGGCCGAGGCGTCGGACAGTTCGAACGCTTGCTCGACCTTCAGGTTCGGCAGACCTTCGATTTCCAGGATGCGACCGGAGAAGATGTTCTTCTTGCCGGCCTTGGCCACGGTCAGCAGGCCCTGCTTGATGGCGTAGAGCGGAATGGCATTGACCAGATCACGCAGGGTGACGCCCGGCTGCATTTCGCCCTTGAAGCGCACCAGCACCGATTCCGGCATGTCGAGCGGCATCACGCCGGTGGCGGCGGCAAAGGCCACCAGACCGGAGCCGGCCGGGAAGGAAATGCCGATCGGGAAGCGGGTGTGCGAGTCACCACCGGTGCCGACGGTATCCGGCAGCAGCAGGCGGTTGAGCCAGGAGTGGATCACGCCGTCGCCCGGGCGCAGGGACACGCCGCCACGGGTGGAGATGAACGCCGGCAGTTCCTTGTGCGTCTTCACGTCCACCGGCTTCGGGTAGGCCGCGGTATGGCAGAACGACTGCATCACCAGGTCGGCGGAGAAGCCCAGGCAAGCCAAGTCTTTCAGCTCGTCACGGGTCATCGGGCCGGTGGTGTCCTGCGAGCCGACGGTGGTCATCTTCGGTTCGCAGTAGGTGCCCGGACGTACGCCCTGACCTTCCGGCAGACCACAGGCGCGGCCAACCATCTTCTGCGCCAGCGAGAAGCCCTTGCCGGAATCGACCGGTGCGGTCGGCAGGCGGAATTCGGTGGAGGCCGGCAGACCCAGCGCTTCGCGCGCCTTGCTGGTCAGGCCACGGCCGATGATCAGGTTGATACGGCCGCCAGCGCGCACTTCGTCCAGGATCACGTCGGACTTGAGCGCGAACTCGGCGATCTTTTCGCCGTTCTTCTCGATCTTGCCTTGATACGGGTAGATGTCGACCACGTCGCCCATGTCCATCTTCGACACGTCGACTTCGATCGGCAGCGCGCCGGAGTCTTCCTGGGTGTTGAAGAAGATCGGAGCGATCTTGCCACCGAGGCACACGCCGCCGAAGCGCTTGTTCGGCACAAACGGGATGTCTTCGCCGGTCGCCCAGATCACGCTGTTGGTGGCGGATTTACGGGAAGAGCCGGTGCCAACCACGTCGCCGACATAGGCCACCAGGTTGCCCTTGGCTTTCAGGTCTTCGATGAACTGGATCGGGCCGCGCTTGCCGTCTTCTTCCGGGGTGATGCCGGGACGGGCGTTCTTCAGCATGGCCAGGTAGTGCAGCGGGATGTCGGGGCGCGACCAGGCGTCCGGAGCCGGCGACAGGTCGTCGGTGTTGGTTTCGCCGGTGACCTTGAACACGGTCACGGTGATTTTTTCCTGCACGGCCGGACGGCTGGTGAACCACTCGGCGTTGGCCCAGGATTCGACTACTTCGCGGGCGAACGTGTTGCCGGCGTCCATTTTTTCCTTCACGTCGTGGAAGGAGTCGAACATCAGCAGGGTTTTCTTCAGTCCGTTGGCAGCGATCTGGGCCACGGAGGCGTCGTCCAGCAGGTCGATCAGCGGCTTGATGTTGTAGCCACCCAGCATGGTGCCGAGCAGTTCGGTGGCTTTTTCGCGGGAGATCAGCGCGCAGGCCACGTCGCCGTCGGCCACGGCGGCCAGGAAGGACGCCTTGACCTTGGCAGCGTCATCCACGCCCGGCGGCACGCGGTGCGTGATCAGCTCGACCAGGAAATCTTCTTCGCCCTTGGGCGGGTTTTTCAGGAGCTCGACCAGCTCTTCGGTCTGTTTGGCGGAAAGCGGCAGCGGCGGAATGCCGAGAGCGGCACGCTCGGCAACATGTTGGCGGTAAGCTTCAAGCATCGTTCTTAACCTTTACGCTGGAGATGTTGGTGATTGAGTCGGCCGGCAATTGGTATGACTCCTGCCAGCTAGCGCCCTGGGGAGATCGCATTCTCTCCCCTATTTTTTGATGCTGGAAGATTACGCGGTCTGGCCCACGCTTACAAACGAGTAATCGCCACAGCGCCTGTGAGTTAAAATCACAGTATGAATACCTATCCTCCTCTCAATGCCTTGCGCATTTTCGAAGCGGCAGCAAGGCTGGAAAGCTTCTCGGCCGCGGCCAACGAGCTCTTCATCACCCATGGCGCTGTGAGCAAGCAGATCAAGCAGCTGGAAGAATGGCTGGGCGTGAAGCTGTTCGACCGCACCGGCGGGCGGGTCAAGCTGAGCGATACAGGCTGGCGCTATCTGATTCAGGTGCAGGACGGGCTTGACCTGATCGCCAACGCCACCTCGCAGTTGTTGCAGCCGGACCGGCTGCGGCGGCTCACGGTCAACTCCACCCCGACCTTTGCGCGGCATTGGCTGCTTCCCCGGCTGACCCAGTTTCGCGACGCCTACCCGGACGTGGAGCTGCACCTGGTCACCTCCGACCGCGACATCGGCCGCCTCGATACCCCCTTCGACATCGCCATCCGGCGCGGCCCCGGCGACTGGCCGGGCCACATCGCCAAGCCCTTCCTGGAAGAGTGGGAGCTGCCGCTGTGCAGCCCCGCGCTGCTGGAGCGGGCTCCCGTCGCCAGCCCCGCCGACCTGGCCCGCCATACCCTGCTCTACGCCGACACCCGCCCGACCGCCTGGCAACGCTGGCTCACGCTGGCCGGGGTGCCGGACCTGAAGCCGGCCAGCACGCTGCACTTCGATCGCTTCTCGCTGGCGCTGGAGGCGGCCATGGACGGACTGGGCGTGGTGCTCGGGCCGATGCCGATGGCGCAAGACGAAATTGCCCGCGGCCGCCTGACCACGCCGCTGTCGAGCCCCATCGTACCGGTACGGGCCTACTGCTGGGTCGCACCGCGTACCGCCGTGGACGACCCGACCGTCAGCGCCTTCTGCCACTGGCTGGAGACCTGCGCCGCCGGGCTCAGCGTGCCGCCGACCGCCTGAAGGCAGCGAAATCACGTCGATTGGCCATAATGAAAGGTACGTTTTAGCGGCGCAACCGGCAGGGAGAGACCATGGACAACAACCCGCTCAACACCCTCAAGACCATCGAGACGCATCCCGGCAACCCCCTGCTCTACCATTCGTTGCCGGCCCTGGAGGCGGCCGGCCTGGGCGCGGTGTCGCGCCTACCGGTGTCGATCCGCATCGTGCTGGAGTCGGTGCTGCGGCATTGCGACGGCAAGAAAGTCACCGAGGCGCATGTGCGTCAGCTGGCCGCCTGGCAGCCGAACGCCCCGCGTACCGACGAGATTCCCTTCGTCGTCGCGCGCGTGGTGCTGCAGGACTTCACCGGCGTGCCGCTGCTGGCCGATCTGGCGGCAATGCGCAATGTGGCCGACGAGATGGGCAAGAACCCGAAGCTGATCGAGCCCCTGGTGCCGGTCGACCTGGTGGTGGACCACTCGGTGATGATCGACCATTACGGCGGACCGGATGCACTGCGCCTCAACATGGAGCTGGAATTCGAGCGCAACCGCGAACGCTACCAGTTCATGAAGTGGGGCATGCAGGCGTTCGATACTTTCAAGGTAGTCCCGCCGGGGATCGGCATCGTGCACCAGGTGAACCTGGAATACCTGTTCCGCGGCGTGCAGATCCGTGACGGTGTGGTGTTCCCCGACACGCTGGTCGGCACCGACAGCCATACCACCATGATCAACGGCGTCGGCGTGGTCGGCTGGGGGGTGGGCGGCATCGAGGCGGAGGCGGCCATGCTGGGTCAGCCGGTGTACTTCCTGACGCCGGACGTGGTGGGCGTGGAACTGACCGGCAGGTTGGCCGAAGGCATCACCGCCACCGATCTGGTGTTGACCGTGACCGAACTGCTGCGCCGCCAGAAGGTGGTCGGCAAGTTCGTCGAGTTTTATGGAGAGGGCACCGCCAGCCTGACTGTCACCGACCGCGCCACCATCGCCAACATGGCCCCGGAGTACGGCGCCACCATGGGCTTCTTCCCGGTGGACGAGAAAACGGTCGATTACCTGAAAAAGACCGGCCGCAGCGATAGCGAAGTGGAGCACTTCGAGGACTATTTCCGCGCCCAGGGACTGTTCGGCGTACCCAAGGCGGGCGAGATCGACTACAGCATGACGCTGCGGCTCGATCTATCCAGCATCGTGCCGTCGCTGGCCGGGCCGAAACGCCCGCAGGACCGTATCGAACTGGCGGCGATGAAAGAGAATTTCACCCACCTGTTTTCCTTGCCGGCGGCACAGAACGGCTTCAACAAGCACGCCGACGAGCTGACGCTGCGTTATCCCACCCAGGCCGCTGCCGGCGACGACGCCCCGGTGCCGGCTGTACGTCATCAGATCGAGATGGTCGATGACCACCCTATGCTCGACCGCAGGGAGCCGGGCACGGACATCGAACCCGAAATGCCGGCCATGGATATCGGCAGCGGTGACGTACTGATCGCCGCCATCACTAGCTGCACCAACACCTCGAACCCCAGCGTGCTGCTGGCGGCCGGTCTGTTGGCGCAAAAGGCCGTCGCCAGGGGGCTGACGGTCCATCCGCGCGTCAAGACCAGCCTGGCGCCCGGCTCGCGCGTGGTCACCGACTATCTGGAAACGACCGGCCTGCTGGAGCCGCTGGCGCGCCTCGGCTTCAACGTCGCCGCCTACGGCTGCACCACCTGCATCGGCAACGCTGGCGACCTGCGCCCCGAGTTCAACGAGGCCATCACCCGCCACGACCTGGTCTGCGCCGCGGTGCTGTCCGGCAACCGCAACTTCGAGGCACGCATTCACCCCAACCTGCGCGCCAATTTCCTCGCCTCGCCGCCGCTGGTGGTGGCGTTCGCGCTGGCCGGACGCGTCACCATCGACATGACGCGCGAGCCGCTGGGCATCGGCCGGGATGGCCAGCCGGTCTACCTCAAGGACATCTGGCCCAGCTCGGAGGAAGTGGCCGCGCTGCTGCCGCGTGCCATGGACCCGGACACCTTCCGCCGCCTGTACGGCGACTTCACCCACGACCACGATCTGTGGAACGCCATCGCCGCGCCGCTCGGCAACGTCTACAGTTGGCCGAAGTCGACCTATATCGCCCGTCCGCCGTTCTTCGACGGCTTCGCGATGCAGCCCGGCAAGGTCGGCGACATCCGGGGAGCGCGTGCCTTGCTGATGCTCGGCGATTCGGTGACCACCGATCACATCTCCCCGGCCGGCTCATTCCGTGACAGCACCCCGGCCGGGCAGTATCTATTGGCCGAAGGGGTCACGAAAAAGGACTTCAACAGCTACGGCAGCCGGCGCGGCAATCACGAGGTCATGATCCGTGGCACCTTTGCCAACGTCCGCGTCAAGAACCTGATGCTGCCGGGCAAGGACGACGGCAGCCGGGTCGAAGGCGGCTACACCCTGTTCGACGGCCATCAGACCACGGTCTACGACGCGGCGATGAAGTATTGTCATCGTGGCACCCCCACCATGGTGTTCGCCGGCGAGGAATACGGCACCGGCTCCAGCCGCGACTGGGCCGCCAAGGGCACCCTGCTGTTGGGCGTCAAGGCTGTGGTGGCAAAGAGCTTCGAACGCATTCACCGCTCCAACCTGGTCGGCATGGGGGTCTTGCCGCTGCAGTTCCAGAATGGGGACAGCTGGGAAAGCCTGGGCCTCGGCAGTGACGACAGCTTCGACATCGTCGGTATCGAACAGGGCCTCAAGCCTCAACAGGAACTGACGCTACGCATCACCCGTCCGGACGGGAGGCAGCGCGACGTCATCTTGCGCTCTCGCATCGATACCCCGATCGAGGTCGAATACTACCTCCACGGCGGCATCCTGCCCTACGTATTACGGGAACTGATGCAGTAACCTCCTCCCGATTCTTCCCTCTGCTGCAACACAAAGCGGTGCGCTCCGGGGCCGAGCGCGGGCCCGGGTCGCACCGCTCTTTCCATCGCCTTCCTTCGCCCGTGGCAAGACACCCCGGCACGTCCAAGGGTAAACCCGCATACCTAAACGCCTTCTCAAAGACTATTCCATATGCTTAGATAGTTCGAACCGGCGCAGACCGGCCTATCGCTCGAACGATAAGGTTCCGCCCAGCGGCGGCATCAGGAAGAACTACAAAGGAGACTTACGTGCACTCGTTGCTCGCCTTGTCGCGTCTCATCGACGGGATCACAGCGCGCATCGGCCGTTCCGCCTCATGGATCGTGCTGATCGTCGTGCTCATCAGCGCCGGTAACGCCGTTATCCGGAAACTGTTCAACGTCAGCTCCAACGCCTTTCTCGAAATCCAGTGGTATTTGTTCTCGGCCATGTTCCTTTTGGCTGCCGCCTACACCCTGCAACGCAACGAGCACATCCGCATCGACCTCCTGGCGGGCCGGCTCTCGAAGCGCGGCCAAGCCGTGCTCGACATCGTCTGCACGGTGCTCTTCCTGCTCCCGATGACCTCCATCATCGCCTACTACGGCTGGCCGATCTTCATCGACGCCTTGCGCAGCGGAGAGATGTCGTCTGACCCCGGCGGGCTGATCCGCTGGCCGGTCCTGATGTTGATCCCGATCGGCTTCACACTGCTGTTGCTGCAGGGGGTATCCGAGATCATCAAGCGCGTCGCGTTCCTACAGGGCCTGGCACCTGACCCGACCGAGAAGACGCTGGATCCGCACAAGGAGGAGCACGTATGAACCTGGAAATGATGGCTCCCGTCATGTTCGGATCGCTGATCGTGTTTCTCCTGATCGGCTATCCGGTGGCCTTCGCGCTAGGCGCGGTCGGCCTGCTGTTCAGCTGGATCGGCATTCACTTCGATCTGCTGCGCCCCGAGCTGCTGCAAGCCCTGCCGCGCCAGGTGTTCGACATCATGAAGAACGACACCTTGCTGGCCATCCCCTTCTTTACCTTCATGGGGCTGATCCTCGAGCGCAGCGGCATGGCGGAGGACATGCTCGACACCATCGGCCAGCTGTTCGGCCGTATCCGTGGCGGACTGGCCTTCGCCGTGATCTTCGTGGGCGCTTTGCTCGCCGCCACTACCGGCGTGGTGGCCGCGTCGGTGATCTCGATGGGCCTGATTTCGCTGCCGATCATGCTGCGTTACGGCTACGACAAACGCATTGCCACCGGCGTCATCGCCGCCTCCGGCACGCTGGCGCAGATCATCCCCCCGAGCTTGGTGCTGATCGTGCTGGCCGATCAGTTGGGCACCTCGGTGGGCGACATGTACGCCGGTGCAATGGCGCCGGGTCTTCTGCTGTGCCTGCTCTATGCCGTGTTCATCTTCGCCGTGACCATGGCGAGACCGCACTGGGCGCCGGCCTTGCCCGCCGAGGCGCGCACCCTGCACGGACTGGCGCTGGCCAGCCGCGCCCTGTTCGTGATGGTGCCGCCGCTGCTGCTGATCTTCCTGGTGCTGGGCACCATCTTCCTCGGCATCGCCACCCCGACCGAAGGCGGGGCGATGGGCGCCGTCGGCGCGCTGATCCTGGCCATCCTGAACCGGCGCCTGAGCCTATCGCTGCTGCAGCAGGCGATGGATTCCACCCTCAAACTGTCTACCTTCGTGGTGTTCATCCTGATCGGTGCACGGGTGTTCCGCATCGCCTTCCTTGGTGTGGACGGCGACCGCTGGGTGGAGCACCTGCTGACCTCGCTGCCGGGTGGCACGACCGGCTTCCTGATCGTGGTCAACCTGTTGGTGTTCTTCCTGGCCTTCTTCCTCGATTTCTTCGAAATCGCCTTCATTCTGGTACCGCTCCTAGCACCGGTGGCCCAGAAACTCGGTATCGATCTGGTATGGTTTGGCGTGATCCTCGGGGTCAACATGCAGACGTCGTTCATGCACCCGCCGTTCGGCTTCGCCTTGTTCTACCTGAAGAGCGTGGCCCCCAAATCGATCAAGACCACCGACATCTACTGGGGCGCCATCCCCTACGTCGTGATCCAGCTTTTCATGGTGGGCCTGATCATCACTCTGCCGGGGCTGGTAACGTCGTTTGTCGGCCATGAAGCCCTGACCAGTGCCAGCGAGGCCGAAGCCACGCTGCAGCAGATGGGGGACACCTCCCCCACAGCCTCGTCGGGAACCATCGAGATTCCATCGCCCCCCCAGGAAAGTTCTGCCCCAGCGGGTGAGACCGCCAGCGACTCGAGCGCCGAACTGCTCAAACAACTCACCGGCGATGGCAAGTGAATCCGCCGAATCCCTTCAGCCGGGGCGGCACCGACCGCCCCACTGACGACAGCAGCACACAACAAAGGAGACAAAACGTGGAACGACGCTCATTTCTGAAGAAGGCCGGTGCCACCGGCCTGGCCGCGGCAGCTGTTTCGGCCCCCGCCCTCGCCGCCGACACGCCGACCGTCCGCTGGCGCCTGGCCTCCAGCTTCCCGAAAAGTCTGGACACCATCTACGGCGGCGCCGTCACCCTGGCCAACCGCATCAGCCAGCTCACCGGGGGCAAATTCCAGATCCGGGTGTTCGCCGGCGGGGAAATCGTGCCGGGCACCCAGGTGCTGGACGCGGTCCAGAACGGCACCGTCGAATGCGGCCACAGCTGCGGCTATTACTACGTCGGCAAGAACAAGGCCTTCGGCTTCGATACCTCGGTGCCGTTCGGCCTGACCTCGCGCCAGCAAGCCGCCTGGATGTACTACGGCAACGGACTCAAGCTGCTGCGCGAGCTCTACGCCCAATACAACATCGTCAACTTCCCGGGTGGCAACACCGGCACGCAGATGGGCGGCTGGTTCCGCAATGAAGTGAAGTCGCTGGCCGACCTCAAGGGCCTGAAGATGCGCATCCCGGGCCTGGGCGGTGAGGTCATGGCCCGCCTGGGGGCCGTACCGCAGACCATCGCCGGCGGGGATATCTACCCGGCACTGGAAAAAGGCACCATCGACGCCACCGAGTGGGTCGGCCCGTACGACGACGAGAAGCTCGGTTTCTACAAAGTCGCCAAGCACTACTACTACCCCGGTTTCTGGGAGCCGGGTCCGCAGATCACCTTCTTCGTCAACACCAAGGAATGGGCCAAGCTGCCGAAGGAATACCAAGCGGCCTTCGAAGCGGCGGCAGCCGAAGCCAACATCCTGATGCAGGCGGAATACGACGCCAAGAACCCGCAGGCGCTGGTGAGCCTGTTGCAGAAAGGCGTCAAGCTGCACAAGTACCCATTGGACATTCTCAAGGCGGGGCAGAAGGCGGCCTTCGAGATGTACGAGGAAGAAGCCGCCAAGAACCCCATCTTCAAGAAAATCTACACCGACTGGAAGAAATTCCGCACGCTCGAACATGGCTGGTTCAACCTGGCGGAAGCGTCGATGGAAAGCTTCATGTACAGCAACCGCAAGTAAAACAGCCCACCCGGCCCCGGGTGCGCCAAGCCCTCGCCGAGATACGGCGAGGGCTTTTTTGCGGTTGTTTCACACATGCCGCAGACGTAAAGGCAAGCCCGCACGCCAGGTCTCACGTCTTGCCCGTGACCGTCGAACACAGTGCGGCCTGCCGCACCGTCGCCCGCTTAACCGCCACGATTTCGCTAACGAGTCCGCAAGTATCCCGGATAGATGCAGTAGAATATGGCCGGTCTGGCGCGGCAATTGCCACTGCCGACGCGTCGCTCAGCCCCTATCCAACCCATGGTTTATCCCGACCGGGACAGATCCGCCCCTTGTGATTACCGCCAGATGGAAGCCTCCCGCCTCGATTCACTGACCGAAGACCTGCTGCGAGAGGCGGACAGCCTGTTCCTTGAGCTTCTGCACAACGATCTGGTCGGGGTGTATATCATCCAGGACAACCGCTTTCTCTACGCCAACACCCATCTGGCCGAACTTTTCGGCTACACGCAGGCGGAATTGTGCGGAACACTCGGACCGATGGACCTGACGGCGCCAGAGTTTCGACACATCGCCAAACGCGCCATCGACCGCCGCATCAACAACGAAGCAACGACCAGCCGCTATTCATTCGACGGTCTGTGCAAAGATGGCCGCCGTATACAGGTCGAGGTTTTCGGCATCCGTACCGAATTTGCCGGCCGGCCGGCGATCATCGGCATGATGATCGACAATACCGACCGCCGCCAAGCCGAGCACGCGGTGGAAGAACAGCTGAACTTCACCTCCCAGCTCATTGAAACCATCCCCAGTCCTGTTTTCTACAAGGACGAGGCGGGGCGCTATCTGGGCTGCAACGAGGCGTTCGAGCACTATATTGGGCTCCCGCGTGAAGAGCTGATCGGCAAATCGGTTTTCGATATCTCCCCCCGCCACTTGGCCGAACGCTACCACGCCGCCGACCAGGCCCTGTTCGATGCCCCCGGCACCCAGACCTACGAGGCCGAAGTGCAGTCCACCGACGGGACGCTCAAGAACGTCGTGTTCTACAAGGCGACCTTCAACAAGTCGGGTGGCCAGCTTGGCGGCCTGGTGGGCGTCATCCTCGACATCACCGACCGCAAGCGAAGCGAGAAAACCATCTGGCACCAGGCCAATTACGATCTCTTGACCGAGCTGCCGAATCGCCGCCTTTTCCTCGAGCGGCTACAGCAGGGGGTTGAGCACGCAAAAGGCTCGGGCAGCGCGCTGGCACTGATGTTCATCGATCTCGACCGCTTCAAGGAGGTCAATGACATGCTGGGGCATAAGGTGGGGGACCAGCTACTGTCGCAAGCCGGCCAGCGCATTGCCGACTGCGTGCGCGAGACGGGCCTGGTGGCCCGCCTGGGAGGTGACGAATTCACGGTCATCCTCGAGAACCTGTCGCAACCGACGCCTATCGAGCAGGTGGCGCAATCGATCATTGAAACACTGAGCAAGCCATTCCAGCTGGGGGCTGACGTGGCTTATGTCTCGGCCAGTATCGGTGTCACCCTGTATCCCAAAGACGCGCAGGACATGGATACGCTGCTGATCAACGCCGACCAGGCGATGTACCACGCCAAGGCCTTGGGCAAAAACCGTTTCTGCTACTTCGTACCGTCGATTCAGGCAATATTTGCGGAACGGCTCCAACTCGGCCACGACCTGCGCAGTGCCATGGCCCAGGGCCAGCTGGACGTGTACTACCAGCCCATCGTCGATCTCGCCACCGGGCAAATCGTCAAGGCGGAAGCCCTGGTGCGCTGGCACCACCCGCGTCGGGGCTGGATCAGCCCGGCGCAGTTCATCCCGATTGCGGAGGACATCGGCCTCATCAACGGGATCGGCGACTGGGTGTTCCGGCGGGCTGCGGGCATGGCCAAGCGCTTGTGGGAGTCTGGCCGCAGCGGAACCCTCGCAGGCGCACCGCTGCAGATCAGCATCAACAAATCGCCACGCCAGTTTTTCACCGGCCACGCCCATGAAACCTGGATCGACCATCTGCAGGAAATCGGCCTGCCAGCCGAGTGCATTGCCATCGAAATCACGGAGGGGTTGTTGCTGGACGAGCGTCCGGACGTCACCAGCAAGTTGCAGCAATTCCGCAGGGCGGGCATCCAGGTCTCGCTGGACGATTTCGGGACCGGCTATTCGGCCATGGCGTACCTGAAGCGGCTCGATATCGACTACCTGAAGATCGACCAGTCCTTCGTGCGCGACATGACGTCCACCCCCAGTGACCGGGCCATCACCGAAGCTATCATCGCCATGTCCCACAAGCTCGGCCTCCGGGTGGTGGCGGAGGGGGTCGAGACGAGGGAGCAACGGGATTTATTGAGTGCGGCAGGCTGTGATTTTGGCCAAGGCTACTGGTTTTCCAGGGCGCTTCCCGAGGACGAGTTTTTCAAGCTCCTGCAGCGCTGGCCAGACTGACACCCATCCGCCGCTGAGGCCAGGCAACACGAGAACGCGACCGGTGCCCGGCCCAGGCAGCGCCCGGAGGTTCGGGCGCCTTTTGCTTTTGGGCCACTCCCTGACTAGGCTGGAACAGGAAGGCCGGCTTCGGCCAACCTTGATCAAGGGGGAGTTGCTGTTATGAAGAGAGCCATCCTGCTGTTCTGGCCGTCGTTCCTGATCGCCGGTTTCGCCACCATGATGTTCTTCTCGATCTTCGATCCCTACGAACTGAGCCTGCACGGTGCCCGGCTGTTCGCCGACAAGCTGACGGCCTATTCGGTATTCTTCCTCATCGCCTGGTCGTTCGGTGCGCTCAACACCGCGATCGTGCTGCTGCTGGAAAAGCCGGTGCAGGACGTCAACCGCTTCTGTCCCGTGCCGCCGCCCTCTGCCAGCATGGGCGATCCGGATCAGGCGTGAGAGGCGTTGCGCTCCACCACGACAAAATACTTGCGCACCGGTTCGATCACCTCGAACACCCCGGTAAAGCCGGCGGGAATGACCGCGGCCTCGCCGGCACGGACGTCCACCACCTGGCCGTCGGCTTCGTGCAGCCGGACGTGACCTTCGATCACGGCAAAGAACTCGTCCTTGTGCTCGGCAAAGGCGATGCGCCAGACCCCCTTTTCGCATGACCAGATGCCGGCGCTGACTTCACCGGTCGGGTTCTCGAAATGGCTCCAGGTGAGGCGACGCGGATTGCCGGCGACCAACCGCTCCGGCCGGGGGTAATCGACGGAGGGCTCAACGGCGGGGTCGGCAAACAAGGTAATGCGTTTGGGTGCAACGGCGTGATCGGTCATGCTGGTCTTTCTGCTGCCGGGGTGCAGAGCAGCTCGCCCAGCCTGGCAAGCCACTCGCTGCAGGCGTAGAGCTGTTCCACTTCGACGTATTCGTCGGGGCGGTGGGCTTGTCGGATCGAGCCCGGGCCGCACACCACGCTCGGCATTCCCGCTTGATGGAACAGGCCGGCTTCGGTGGCGTAGGCCACACCCTCGCCCTGGCAACAACCGGTCAGCGTTTCGACATACTGCATCACCGCACTCTCCGGCACCGCCTCGAACGCCGGGCAGTACACCGTGGGCTCGATGGTGATGTCGCTCTCCTCTGCCACCGCACGCATCTCTTCCAGCAGGTTGGAAGCGTAGTCGCGCACCGAGTCGACGTAGCGCTCCGGCTGGTCGCCAGGCAGCCAGCGACACTCGAATACGAATTCGCAGTCCTTGGGCACGATATTGGGCGCGGTGCCGCCCTGGATGGTGCCGGTCTGCAAGGTGGTGAACGGGACATCGTACAGGGTATGGCGATGCCCGAACGACGCCTCGGTGTCGGCCAGCTTGCGGATGTGCGTGATCAGCCGGGCCGCGTACTCGATGGCGTTGACCCCGTACGGCGTCAGCGAGGAATGCGCTGCGCGGCCGCTGACGTGGCAGCGGTAATGGGCAATGCCCTTGTGCGCAACCACCGGCTTCATGTCGGTCGGCTCGCCGATGATGCAGCCCGCCACCTTGATGCCGGATTGCTGTAAATCGTCGATCAGTCCGCGGACGCCGAGACAGCCGACTTCCTCGTCGTAGGACAAGGCGATGCCGACCGACTGGGTCAGGCGGCCGGAGTCGGCCAGTTCGAGGAAGAACGGCACCTTGGCGAGCACGCAGGCGATGAAGCCCTTCATGTCGGCCGAGCCGCGGCCGTACAGCTTACCTTCGCGCTCGACCAGCTCGAACGGCGGCGTCTGCCACGCCTGGCCATCGACCGGCACCACGTCGGTGTGCCCGGACAGCACCACGGCCGGCAGCGCGGGGTTCCCGATCTGGGCGAACAGATTGGCCTTGCTGCCGTCGGCATTGAAGGTCAGCCGCGACGCCACGCCAAACGAGTCCAGATAGCGCTGCACCCAGCGGATCAGTTCGAGGTTGGAATGGCGGCTGGTGGTGTCAAACGCCACCAGCGTGGCGAGCAGGTCATGAACGGAAGCGGTCATGCGATTTCCAAGGGCAAGATGTGCTCTAAGGATAATCCAAGCGCGCCCCCTTGCACCATGCCCGACCGGCCGGTTTGACGGGGGCGCGAAGTTGGCCGAAGACCGGCCTGCCGCCGCCATCGGCGCTGCGTCCGGCGTCGGCAAACTGTTATGATCATGACAAACCACTGCGCGCACACTGCCATGACCAAGCCACACCGCATGAAATGGGAACACCTGCTATCGGCCCGGCGCTTCAAGCAGATCGACGGCGAGGTACTGCCCACCCGCACCCCCGCGACCAGCGAGGGCGCCTCCGGGTTGCGCAGCGATTTCCACATCGACCACGACCGGGTGGTGTTCTCCGGCGCCTTCCGCCGCCTGGGGCGCAAGACCCAAGTCCACCCCTTGGCGCAGAACGACCACACCCACAACCGCCTGACGCATAGCGTCGAAGTGGCCAGCGTCGGGCGCAGCCTGGGCAACCGTGCCGGAGTGATGATGCAGCACGCCGGCCAACTGCCCGCCGGCTACACGCCGCACGACATCGGCGCCGTGGTGCAAGTGGCCTGCCTAGCACACGACATCGGCAACCCGCCGTTCGGCCATACCGGCGAAGACGCCCTGCGCGACTGGTTCCGCGACGAGCACCACGCCCCGCTGATGGCGGGCCTGAGCCCGGCCGAGCGGCGCGACGTCGAAACCTACGAGGGCAACGCGCACAGCCTACGCATGCTCGCCACGCTCGAGATGTACGCCGGCGAAGGCGGCATGCGCCTGACTGCGGCGGCAATCGGCGCGCTGATCAAATACCCGTGGACCTCCAGTGCCGAACCGGCCTACCTGCGCGACAAGTTCAACATCTACCAGACCGAACTGCCCTACTTCCGCCAGATTGCCAGCGAACTCGGCCTGATCGAGCGCGGTGCCGACCAGTGGGCACGCCACCCGCTGTCCTATCTGATGGAAGCGGCGGACGACATCTGCTACGCCATCCTCGACCTCGAAGACGCGGTCGAGATCGGCATTCTCGACTATTCCGAATTCGAGAATCTGTTCACCAAGTTCGCCGAGGTCGACAAGCTCTGGGCCACACCGTCGGTGCGCCAGAAATGCGCGATGCTGCGCGGCATGGCGATCGGCCGCTGCGTGGCCGAGGTGGCGGAAAAATTCATGCTGCACCAGGACACGCTGCTGGCAGGCGCCTTCCAGGGCAAGGACCTGATCGACGTATGCGCGCCGGAAATCCGCGAGACCCTGCTGGAGGCCAAACGGCTGGCCAGCCAGAAAGTGTACCGGCACCGCACCAAGCTGGTGACCGAAATCGCCTCCTTCCCCTGCCTCTCCACCCTGCTAGACGTGCTGGTCCCGGCCGTAGCGGCCAGAGTGCGAGGCGAACGATTGTCGGCGCGCCACACGCTGGCACTGGGCCTGATGGCGGAAACCCCCTTCACCGACAAGGACACCCCCTACCTGGCCTACATGAAGGTGCTGGACTTCGTCGGCGGCATGACCGACAACTACGCCGCCAACCTGGCGCGTGAAATCTCCGGCGTCGGCATTCTCTGACCGGCTCTTTCGGCCAACCTTGACGACAAGGTTGGCCGAAGCATGGCAAGCCATGGCTTACCCTTGCTTGTCCGGTCAAGACATTTGACCAATAATGGCACCATCCCACCCCGCCTGAGTCCCATGTTAGAACGCATCATCACCATCATTCTTCCCGTCCTGATCATCGTGCTGATCGGCTGGCTCTACGGCCGCAAGATGCGTCCCGACATGAGCGCCGCGAACACGATCAACATGGACGTCTGTGTGCCGCTGCTGGTGTTCTCGGCGCTGGCGGCCAAGGATTTCGATCTCGTCAGCCAGTGGAAGCTGCTGCCGGCCTCCGCTGCGGTGATCCTGCTGTCGGGCCTGCTCGCCTGGCCGGTGGCGCGCGCCACCGGCAACCAGGTGCGCACCCTGCTACCCCCGTCGATGTTCAACAACTGCGGCAACATGGGCCTGCCGCTCGCCCTGCTCGCCTTCGGCCGCAGCGGCTTCAACGCCTTCGTGGTGCTGTTCGTGGTGTCCAACCTGCTGCACTTCACCCTGGGGGCCTTCATCTTCAACCGCCACACCCGCTTCAGCGGCCTGTTGAAGAACCCCATCGTGCTCGCCACGGCGCTGGGGCTGCTATTTGCACTGGCGGGCTGGCATCTGCCCGACGGGCTGATGATCGGTCTCAAGATGCTGGGCGACGCCTCCATTCCGCTGATGCTGTTCGCACTGGGGGTGCGCATGGTGGACGCCAACCTGCGCGATTGGAAGATAGGCCTGCTCGGCGCCGCGCTCTGCCCGCTGAGCGGCCTCGCGGCGGCGGCCGTGACCGTGCCACTGCTGCGACTGTCGCCGGCGCAGGCCGGCCTGGTCTATCTGTTCGGCGTGCTGCCGCCGGCGGTGCTCAATTTCATGATGGCGGAAATCTACCGGCAGGAACCTGGCAAGATGGCGTCGATCGTACTGATTGGCAACCTGGCCAGCCTCGCCTTCGTACCGTTCGGGCTGTGGCTGGCGCTGGGCTGATCGCAACCCGAACCCGACTGCTAGAATGAATCGATGGACCACACTCAGCTGACCCGCTTCTGCTTCGTGCGCCACGGCGAAACCGACTGGAACCGCGAGCGCCGCCTGCAAGGCCAGATCGATACCCCGCTCAACACCACCGGCCAAGAACAGGCGCAAACATTGAGCCTGGCCCTGACGGCCCGGGCACTGCGTTTCGACGCGCTCTACTGCAGTGATCTGGTGCGCACCCGCCAGACCGCCGTTCCCATCGGACAGGCTACCGGGCTCGACGTCAACCTCGACCCCCTGCTGCGCGAGCGTCACTACGGCCGCCTGCAGGGCCTCACCTATCACGAGGCCGGCGAGGTCATGCCCGACGCCTACCGCCGCCATCGCAACCGCGACCCGCACGACGTCCCGGAAGGGGGCGAGAGCCTGTACGCCTTCCACGTCCGGATTCAGGCCTTCCTGGAGCGGGCGGTGCTCGAACACCCCGGTCAACGGCTGCTCGTCGTCACTCATGGCGGCGTACTCGACATGGTCTACCGCATCGTCACCGGCAAGCCGCTGACCGAACCGCGCGATTTTCCCATCCCCAACGCCGCCTTCAACTGGATCATCCACCATCAGGGGGCCTGGCAGCTGGAGAAATGGGCGGACAGCGAGCACCTTGGTGGCTCGCTGGACGAATTGCTGTAAGAACCGCCCATCGGCCACGACCAACCGACGCAACCGGCGCAACCGGCGCAACCGGCGCGAACCGCGGCCCGGATAGCCGTGCCGACGCCAACAGCCTTCGGCCAAGACGCCCCCACAGGAGCCCACCATGACAGACAAGATAGACAAGAGCGACGCCGAGTGGCGCGCCCAACTGACCCCCGAGCAATACCGCGTCACCCGCCAAGCCGGCACCGAACGCCCCTACAGCGGCGAGCACTACTATCGCCACGCCAGCGGCGATTACCATTGCATCTGCTGCGACGCGCTGCTGTTCCACTCCGACACCAAGTTCGATGCCGGCTGCGGCTGGCCCAGTTTCTGGGAAGAAGCCATCCCCGGCAGCATCACCCGCATCGAAGACCGCTCGCACGGCATGATCCGCACCGAGGTGCGCTGCGCCCGCTGCGACGCCCACCTCGGCCACGTGTTCCCGGATGGCCCGGAACCCACGGGCGAGCGTTATTGCATCAACTCGGTGGCGATCAGCTTCAAGGAGGGCTGAGAAGGCTGTTGTTGTAGGGAAGCTAAGTTACTGAAAACTCAGCGCATATAACTGAAAAAAGCCCCAACATGGTGCATCAACCATGCCAAATGCTACCTCAAAAACGAGGGGGTTCAACTTGCCGCATCCAGTTTGGTAAGAATGCAACAACCTCTTATGCCTTTAGCTTGTAGAAGCTCAAGATAAGCACTTGAAAAACAAGCGCATCCATAAAACACTGCAAGTAGTACTACAAATTATTCACACACTCCCCGCCCAACCTGTTACAACGGGGAGACCTTCTTTCAAAGGCTTGGGTGTTACCTAAGTCGAGAAAGCCCCAGCCTGCCGCCTGGTTAACGCGGCACCGACAACAACGACAGGACACCTGGTGTGAGGGCTGTAGCCCATACGGCCAGGGTGTTCTGCACCTTGGCATTTTGATAACCGATGACGGCCGGCACGGCCAGAGGAGGTCAAAATGACCACAATCACTTGATCTGAAAAGAAAACAAGGCAAGACAACCTCGAAGAAACCTTCGGGATGCTCGCCTCGTTAGGAACCAGTACGGCGGTAACCGTACTGTGGTCTGCATACGCAGAGCTACCAGCAAGCTCAGTATTGCTCCCCTTCCTGACGCGGTCAAGCCATCCCACGTTCATCTCGACGCGAAGAGAGGCTGACGTGCGCCTCGCAAACGTCGAGTGGGAGCAAAACATGCTATTACCCATCATCCTCACCATGCCTCTCTACCTGATGAACTCGGTACGAGGGCTGCTGAATTCCACCCAGCCGGTCCGGCATATCGTTCGCCGACATGGCTCGTCCTATCGCGGCTACTGGCCAAGCAGCAAGGGGGTCGGGGGAAGGCCCATCCCCTACGAATCCGGGTTGGCCCGCGACTTCCTGCGCCTTTGCGAATTCCTACCCGACGTCGTGCAGATCGTTGCCGAGCCCAGGAAGCTCACCTACGAACTTGACGGGATCACGTACAAATACACCCCAGACTACCTGTTGCAGATGCGCGACGGCTCCATCCTTGTGGTCGAGGTCAAGTACAGCAATGAGGCCGACCTCCAGCACAACCAGCGGCGCTTTCGTGCCATCCGAGACCTGCTGTTACAGGAGAGAATCAACTTCGAGATCACAACGGACAAGGAACTACGGACGCCTGTGCTTCTGGTCAACCTCCCCCTTTTAGAGGCCCATAAGCATGTGCTGCTCTCCAAGCAAACCAAGAACGTCATTTCTCTATGGTTTGGCCGGCCTGAGGTCTTGTTTCCCGTTCTCGTTGCCCGAATTGGAGATCGGCATCAGGTATTGGCGGCGATTTCTCAAGGGTTTCTGACTTGTGACATATCGAAGCCAATTGAAAGCACCATGCTGTGGAGAGCTTGATCATGTCGACCCTGATTAACATTCTGGCGAGCCCGAAAGGGCTCTCCACCGAGGTTGCGGCGCCCTCTCCAATACTTGGCCGCACATTCGACTCCTATTCGCTAAAGGCACAAAATGAGGCCCTACGTCGAAAAGCCTATGTAGATGCCCTTTGTGCCCAGACTATTCCATGTTATACGCCATGGAAACTAGCCATACTGATCAAAAGAGTTGCTGATCGTATTGGGGACCCCTCACCGCCAAGCCCAATGAGCCTATATCGATGGCACCGATTCTTTATTAAAGTAAAGTGCAATTTAAACGCATTAGTTCCAAAGTTTCATCGGCGTGGCGGTATAGGACAACGGGTCGCCGACGAACAACTTGAAATGATGGAACGAGTTGTTCAGGAGAAATATTTAACGCTAAGGCGCCTCCCAATCCGGGAGGTCCATCTGGCCCTCATCGCAGAGATCGCAAAAGCGAATGCCACCCGAGCTAAAGAGCGGCAATTGAAGGTTCCTGGGTATGACACCTTGCGTCGATATGTCAGGCAGTTGCCCGCCTATGACGTCGATCTTGCTCGTTATGGTCGGGAATATGTCCGGCAAAAATATCGTTCCAGCTCAGTGACACCTCGTGCCACTTTTCTGCTGGAACGCGTAGAGATAGACCACACCCCGCTAGATTTATTCGTCCTCGATGAGCAAAACCTCCTTGTACTGGGCAGGCCTTATGTCACGTGGGCGATCGACAATTATTCCAGGCAAATATTGGGGTTTTATATTTCTTTCAGCTCTCCTGGTGTTGAGGCCATATTTTGCTGCCTCAAGCACATGATCAACAAAAAGGATTACATCGCTGAACACTATCCAGACATCCAACATGAATGGCCGGCGTATGGCATTCCATTTACACTCGTTGTAGATAATGGGCTTGAATTTCATGCCCCGGATATGCTGCGCGCGACCTTTGAGTTAGGAATCAACTATCAGTTCTGCCCACCAAGAACTCCCTGGTTCAAGCCGATGGTCGAACGCTCTTTGCGTATGCTCGCAGAGCAATTTGCCCATCTGATGCCAGGTACCTCTTTCGCCCGTTGGTTCGACCGCTATGGATACGATCCGATAAAGGAAGGCATCGTTACCATGTCCGAATTAGTCCACGCGCTGCACATCTGGATCGTTGATGTGTATGCGCAAAAATACCACCGCGGACTCAAGACCACACCTCATGCTGCATGGCAACGTGGCGCCGAATTGTCAGAGCCACGGCCTTTCGATATGGATCGCTTGAATCTGGTGTTATCCCAGCAGGAAACACGAGTACTCGGTCACGCCGGTATCGAATTGCATGGGTTGCGCTACAACTGTGACGAAATGCTCGTCCTGCGTAAACAGATGGGGGGCCGTCTGCGGGTTCAGGTGCGTTTCAACGCTGATGATATGGGGATGGTTCATGTCATTCACCCGATGTCGAAAGAGGCGATTCCCGTCCCATGCCTCACACCGGAGTACGCGACTGGACTACGTTTGTTCCAGCACAGGTTGATTCAAAAGGCACTTAAGGCCGAGGGATTCGCCGTGACCGATAAGGTTCAGTTAGCCAAAGCCAAGGAACACATGTTTGAGGTAGTTGAACGGTTAATGGCCAGTGCAAAGCTTGCGGACCGGAAACGTGCGGCTAAGGCGAAAGGAAGCAACTCGGCAGCGATCCTTTCGCAACAACCACTGCGGCTGGTGACAGAACCTGAAACTGAATCCTGGCATCCCAAAGGCGGGGCCATGAGCCAGCCATCGCCCTTATCGGTAATCCAGCTGCCCGCGGAGGGAGACGACCGTGAACCAACCTAGACCCTACACTATCGCTGATCTACGGCAGGCGGAGCGTATCCAAATCTTGCATCCGCAGTTCAACGAGGTCCTGACGCGTCTGCAAAGGTTCCACCAGCTCTGGCTGGAAGGCGCATCCGCCCGTAACCTCCTGCTAATCGGCGAGTCGGGCGCCGGCAAGACCTCGGCCTTAACAACGTTCGCCAAACAGCACCCGTCCTTTGCGACGGAAGATGGTCGGCGCATGCCTGTCGTGTATGTTCGAGTACCAGCGGGTCCTACCGTACGGGCATTCGCCGAATCGATCCTGATTTCCCTTGGAGCCGGCAGCCAAATGAAGGGAAGCGCGGCAGAAAAAACCAATCAGATTGTGAAGCTACTCATCAATTCCCAGTCGCAGTTTTTGATTTTTGATGAGTTCCATCATTTCTGTGACAGCGGACGCAAGACGTTCGAGGAAGTCACGGAGTGGCTGAAAATCCTGATCGACACCGTAGCCATCCCGACCGTTCTGGCTGGTTTGCCTGAGTGCGAAACCATTCTGAGGTCGAACCAACAGTTACGTCGCCGTTTCGCGGCGCGTGTACCTCTCTCAGCCATCGGCTGGCAATCTGCGGCAGACCAGAATTTGTTCCGTGATGTACTGCATGCTTTCGACAGCGGAATCAATCGCGAGCACCCACTTTGGGGGTTAGCCGAGTGGGATCTCGTGCGGCGCATGCACTACGCCACCAACGGATTGCTTGGCTATGTGACCAAGATCGTGATTGGCGCGCTAGAGCACCTGATTGAAACCCAAAAAACCGAGCTGGATAACGAGGGGTTACAGATCTCCTTCACACGTCATGTCTGGCACGACGGGGTCCATGAGTTGAACCCCTTTAATCCGAAATTTGAGTTCCGACGATTAACACGCCCAGGCGAGCCATTTGAGCCAACACGATTTACTCGCAGAAAGCCAAACGGCAATCCTCCTCTCATGTAACAAATTTGGGCCTCCCCTACGGGGAGGCCCTGCTGGAGCGAGCAAAAATGAATAAAAGCCCGCCACTACTCGTTATTCACCCCAAGCCAGAACCCGGGGAAAGTGTCATGGGATACTGTCTCCGTCTCGGAGAAGCCAACGGATTTACTGATTTGAGCTGGGTCGCCCACGTCCTTGGCAACTCCCGTCGGCAGCAGAAAACCGGGCTACGCGGACTTGAACAGCTGACGGGGCACACACCACGTGCGTTGAAGCAGTTGTATGGACCATCGCCAACGGCTATTGGTCAATACAACGAAAGCCGTCTGGGTCTGAAAGTAACCTATTGGAATGGCCAGTACCGGCGTTGGTGTCCGGAGTGCCTGAGCCAGCAAGGCATATGGAAAGCCGAATGGGCACTGTCCCTTCAAATCGCTTGCCCTATTCATCAACGACAACTAGAAGAGAAATGTCCTGCATGCCACAAGACGCTCAAATGGACACAGGGAGGCTGGCTGACATGTGAGTGTGGAGGCAACCTGCGTCTAGCATTTGCGGCGGCGCCGATCGAGTCATCCGTGCTTAGCGCAGCCAATCAGCTTTCACTCGCTTTCAACCAAGCCACAGGGCTAAAGCAACCTGTCAGGCCGGCGGAGATTGCGTACACCCCCTTGCTCAAGGCGCTGAATCTGCCACTGTTATGTGACCTTCTCTGGGTGTTTGGCGCCTACGCATTGCACCGGCCATGCCTCCGCCCACAAAAGTTGCCTAATCACGGTGAGATGCACGTTATTCAGCCGTTCTTGAGTATGGCTGTGCATATCCTGGACGATTGGCCCCGTAATTTTTATCAGCTGCTTGAACAATACACGAAGGACGTTGAGGGCGACACCGCGTCGCTCCGGGTGTTTCTTCAAGAGTTTCACCAAGCGTTGGCGCGACTGCTGGTACATCCAGAGCTGCAGTTCGTTCGCCTTGAGTACGAACGCTATGTCCATACCCGCTGGAAGGAAAAACTCATCCTCCATCACCAGCTCCGAGACACCCACCCCGTCATGAGTGGCGCCGAGGCAGCCAAGCGCTTGGGCATACCGGTTCGGGCACTGCAACAGCTGATTGCTGCCGGCGAAATCAGCGGATACCGCAGTACGCCTGCTAAAGGACGGGCAATATGGCTGGTAGATCGCGCATCGGTCGAGCTATTTGAACGCAACGTCCAAGGGCTGCTGAACATTACCGAGGTGGAATCACTGCTAAGGATTACCCCACAGCGTATCCGTCTCTTGGTAGAGCACGGAATATTGACGGCCCTATCGCGCTCGTCAAATCGTGCCGCGTGGCAATTTCGTCATGGTGAGATTAGTGCTTTCCTTGAGAAACTGAACCACGGCAACCTGAATAGCACCCCGCTGGACATGAGTCTTATTTCAGTCTGGGAAATCACCAAGCGCTGGATGCAAGGCAAAGAGCAATTCCTGGCCGTGATAAGGGCACTGGTTGCCGGCGACCTCGAGGTGGTCGGCCGGTCTCCTCAAGAGCAAGGCATACGAGCCCTTCTCGTATCCCGGGCTGGCTTCAAGGAATGGCATCAGCGCTACCGGCATGCACAAGGGTTCTATACGATTCTTGAAGCTGCCTCATATATCCATATAGACAAGAACTACCTTTATCAATTGATTCATCGGGGCATCGTACACGCCAGTGAAAGGCCCATGGGCTATGAGAAGCGGCCGCTCCATGGCATCCACATTGATGAGCTGAATCGATTTTGTGAACACTATGTCTGGGGAAGAAAGCTGGGCCAGCTCCTTGGACTATCGGAGCATGCCGCCGCCAAGGCACTCATGGCACAGGGCATTTATCCGATTTGTGGCCCCACCGTCGACGAGATGAGGGGGTACATTTTCCGGAGGGCCGATATCCCTCTTCTTTCGTCACAGGTGGAGTGATGGGCCCTAGAGCCTCAGGCGGTCAAACCCACGTCAGCCCTTGGATGAAGTCAGCCAACGAGACATCGAGGACCTTTAGCCAGTCAACTAACTCCACTACGTCCAGGCGGCGGTCAAGGTTCTCGACTTTGGCTACGTAAGACTGGGGTTTGTTCAGGGCATCCGCCAACTGGACTTGGGTAACGCCTTTGCCCTCTCGTAGGGCGATCAGTTGTTGGATGAGTAGGCGGTAGCGGCCATCGTGGATGCTTTTCATCCTGCGATGGCATCACCTTCCTGAAAATATCCCAAAATGGGATAATATTGGCATCGTCATAAATGACAATCGACAACAACAGCATCAGGGAGTATGCATGGCCTTCGAACTTATTGACCTCAAGCCGGGACAAAACTCAATTTCAGCCGCTCTCAAGCGGCCGATACAGGCTGGTGCCGGCACGGCTACAGCCTGGCTCCTGCTGAATGGATTTCGCGGCACCGAAATCGTGACCGCGACGGTGGTAGGCGGTATGGCTGCGGCTGCGACATGGGGCTTCGGTGGCGCCATCAGCAGAGCCAAAGGCACCCAGGATGGCATCAAGCTCTTACAGCAACGCGGTTACACCTTCGATATCCAGCTTGGCAACTTGGCAGCATCGTCCAAAGCAGCAGTCGTCGACAGCCAGAAGAGGAAGTTGGCAGTACTGATAGGTGGCCGCTACATCAAGCTCTATGACCTTACGGATCTGATCAGTTGGCGGCACCTATGGACCGAAAAGGACACGCGGCAGTACGACCACCGAATCGTTCTCAACATGAATGATCTTCAGACCCCGATCCACGAGATACCTTTGTCACCCATCGGCGGAACGGAGGCTGCCCAACAAATCATGGCTCGGTTGAATCTTCTGCAGAACCACCTATAAGATAGAGAGTCCCTGCTCTGAGCAAACCTTGGGACTCTTTCCAATGCAGCACTTCGTAAAAAGTCACAAGATCATGGCAGACTTTACCGAATAACGAGGCCCCACGGACCCTACGGATGAAGCCTAGCCATGCATCCACTTAGACTATCTTAAAAGGGAACATACAGCGCGACGTTGCGAACCAGCATCCTTGCCAGTTCATCAATTCGCCCCCCTCCCGTGGCGGATCAGCGCCTGTACACAGCTAGCTGATGAGAGCAAGGGCATTTGTGGTTTCAACTGGGAACAATTTTGTAGAGCCCCTCCATGACACAGAGCGAACTAGAAGAACGCGCTATCACCGTATTTGGCGATCAGGGAAAAGCGTTTGATTGGCTATCTACTTGGAATGAAACCCTCCAAGCCAAGCCCATAGATCTACTCGGAAACGAGGCGGACATCCAAAGAGTTTTGCGGATATTGACCTCGATTGAGCACGGCTTGCCGATCTGATCTATGGGGGACAACGAACTAGAGCCACCCTCTCGGATAGATATATCGGGTTACCGCTCGCTATTGCTTGCGGAAGTAGTTAACACAGAATTAGATAGATTTAATCGAATGGAAGGCCACTTGTTAGTGGCTTTCCATTTTATTGAGGTAGCAACCAATCGGAATTCGGCGAGCTAAGGAGGCTAATTTGCCGAGTGATGTATTAGGCTAAAGCAAGTTGCATAGCGTTTTGTATCCGGATACTCAACTCCTCATGAACATCGAACGGCTGCTCATACCCCATGAGCTCTGAGTCTTCTGCGATTTTAAGGACACGTTTAATTTCAGATGCAAGGTGGTTGTACAAGAGGTCAATCCGACTATTGTCTCCATGGAGAAGGCTTCGCCCTGCACGACGATGTATTTCTGTAAATACATCTTCAAGTACATCGCTGACTAACTGCCGTGTAATTTCGAAGTCAATAACGTGGTTCCAGTCTTGGACGGATTGCCCTGAAACAAGCTTGAGAAACTCATCCTTGACCTTCTGTGAAAGATTGGATGCATTTTGATAACAAAATGCCAGAAATTCACGCTCATCACGGGCTACGTCAGCTCTTATCATCGAAAAGTTAGCTTCAGTAATCTGTTCTTTGGTTCGACCAGCAGTGAGTTGAATGACGTCTGCCATCAGAGAAGAACTACTCTTTAGCCAAGCTTGGGCATCCGATGACAATATTCCAAAGGAAGGATTGTCAGCAGGCAATGGCACATATCCATGTTTATCGTGTTCAATAAAGCCAATACCAGTCGGTGATGCAGATGCAAACCCAGTTAAATAGATATGCTGAAACTTTTTCAGGATCCGGCTGAGTTGATCGACGAATGGTGAGATGGTTGCTAAAGAGCGGCCAAGTGCATCGGCGAAAAGGCCTGCAGCATCTGCAGGCTCAAGAAATCTGCTACGTTTTGCCAAGATGGTGATAATACGCTCGGTACTGCACGGCTGCATCAAAGCATGGCCTTGGTGCCGAAGTTGACTCATCGCGGAAGAGTAGTTCTTCCCTAGCACAATTTGAGCCCACACGTTATTGGCTGTAGAGAATGCCAAAATAAGCCCGCGCGCCTTCAACGCATCTCGAAAATTCTTAGATGTGGCTACAAGGGTAGATTCCGTTAAATACATCGCTAAACCTTAAGATGTCTATCTACTGGCCGCTTAACTAGATTGACGAAGGGTTAACGACGTAATAAGGAAGTCGCAGGGGGTGCTATCTGTACTGGTCGGCCAGAACCAAGGGGGAGCCCCCTTCAAACAGGACGATCAATACCGTCATACTGTTATCCTGAGCATATTGTATTGATTTTCTTGGCTCGGGAAAAGAACCTTTAGTTGAGGAGCAGCTCCCGGCCAAAGATGTCACTTCCTATGCTGTCAGCAAGCTCGGGAGCAATCGTCCGGGACTGGACACCTAGATATAAACCTGCGATCGGGCATGTTTCCCTCCTGTCAGGTCAGGACTGGCAAGAGAAAGCCTGCCTTCAACCCAGAAGCAGAAGTGTGCACTGGCTATTGCAACCGGCCGGTTCTCGGCCTAAGCGGACTTCCACCCCATCTGCCCTGAGCTTCCGTTCAGGGCCACATACCGGCCATTTCCCTTACACAGTAGCCGAAGGGCGGCTTTCTGATTTGGGGAGCGCTCACTATCGACCCACTGCGGCCTGTCGAGCCTTCAAAGGCTCAACGACAGGTTTCCGAGTGGAGCAGTCACCCCTGTGCTGCTGTTCAGGGGTAGCGTGTGACGGGAGGCACGGCCAAGGCGTCCGGCGTATTGGGGGTTGATATACGGACAAGCCCA
Source organism: Pseudogulbenkiania sp. FW507-F1 (assembly GCF_058781125.1). Taxonomy (NCBI): domain Bacteria; kingdom Pseudomonadati; phylum Pseudomonadota; class Betaproteobacteria; order Neisseriales; family Chromobacteriaceae; genus Pseudogulbenkiania; species Pseudogulbenkiania sp. FW507-F1. The sequence goes on from NZ_JBYSWM010000005.1 coordinate 120,619, forward strand.
TGACGAACGCCTTGAAAAATATGGTGTTTGGGTACGATAATGGATGTCAGCAATATCAATTAATATACGGACCTGCGTGTCCGTATAAACACTGTTAGAGCCTCATATGGATAACAAATGGGCTGGCCTAGCCAACAATACCAAGTGGAGTGAGCTTCAGCAGTTCATGTCTGAGCTTGGTCAGAAAGCCCCTTACTGGAGAACCCATGCTACTAATGGGTTTATTTATCCGCCTCAGGGCTGGGATGGAGATTGGACATATCATTTCCGTCTCGGCGAACATAAATACATCGAGTGGTGTGAAATGCAGCCTAGGTCTGGCGAGAATGCCCTTACTCAGGCTGAGATAGCCACGGCATGTAAGCGAATCGGGTTTGAAACAGAAGTTTTAGAGTCAACGGTCAAGGTCATCGGCTACCGTCGGCTCTAACAAGTCATTGCAGCCGACGCCTTTGGCGCGGCTGAATTCTAGAGTTAGACAGGTATATGGATGCGTTTGAAGAAACTAACCTGGCTGTTGAAGCATTCTCTGAATGGAGTATGCCTTGGTTGTTTATGGAAAATATTTTAAGTAATCCGTCATTGTCTGTCGCAGCAATAGACGTCCTGTTGGATGTCTGGAATAAAGCACTTGAGGAAAAGTATTGGAAAGATGCAGATCTTTCCGCTTGCTCTCAAATTGCGAAAGCAGATTTGGCTGCTAATTTTCCTCAGTTAAAAATAGAAACAATTGAAGCAATCGTTAGGGCCGCATCTTACCAGTGGCGTTAATCGGTCTAACAGTGCATTGCAGCCTACGCCTTCGGCGCGGCTGAATTCCAACGTTAGGCGCCTATGGCAGCAGCCCTCTACCTCGCTGAAGCATCCGATTTGCAGCGCCCTACGGCCTCGCAGCCGCCAGTCCTCTTGAATTCAGATGGGTATTACTGGTTCTTGTATCGCTACTTCGAGTCGGCAAACTTAGAGCGTCACAAGGGAGAGCTTGTCGATCTATACGGTGGTGGAGTGATCGAGGGGTACCAACTTCATCGCCTGATCTGCGAGCTTGAACAGGCGCGCGAGGATGTGCAGCACAAAGGAGTATCCTGGTCCGTGCTGGTTGGATGGACCGGTGAGAAGGTCTGTCAGGAGTCCGAAGAGTGGCAGGTGGTGGAGCGGGAGAAGATGATCGAATTAGTCTCGTCCTTGCTTGCGTTGGCCCGAGGCGCGTCGGGCTCCTTGAAGCTGGTATGCGATGGAGACTGAGGCGCCTAACCCCTCCATCGAGCGGACAGGCTCAAGCTACGCTTGAGCCTGCCGCTCATGTCGAACGTTGATGGCTGCTCTGCGATAAAGACCGGCCATTCAGCTACCGAGTAATTGAAGCTTTGGTATGTCCGCAACTGGCCGGGATCTGCCGATGGGGCGTTCCGCCGGATACCGGTCATTCGCACTGAAGTCTGGAAGGCCAGTGGCCGCTTTTGAGAAGCTATCGCCAACGCTTACTGTCGGCCATCAAGAGCCACTGCTCTTTTCGCCCTCAATGGCCAATCAGCGCCGCGTTCCGGCCGTTCGGCGCTCAAGGTAGGCCCTCCCCGAGACTCGAGGAATTGCCGGTTCTGACACATCGGTCGACGTCACCTGTCAGCTTACCGGATTGCGTGCCATGACGATCCACGCCGCGCCGTTGATCATCACCGACCGCTCGCCGGGGAGGCCCGCGAAGGCGGCACGAACTGCGGCCGAGGCGCGGGCGCGGATGTCGTCGGGCTGATCAGCGAGCGCACGCGACAACGGGCCGACCTCGAGTGTCATCTTCACCGCGTCGTCGATCGCAGCGTACCGCGTCCCGCCCTCGCCGAACGGGACGGAAGCGTCGAAGGGGGCGATAGCAATATCGGTGAAGCCGGCCGTCGTCAGGATGCGTGCCACGCGCCCCCGGTCGCCGAACGAAAACGGGCCGGGCGCTTCGGGATCGGGCAGCGCGCTCGGCGGGACGATGCCCTTGAGCGCGCCCATCGGCAGGCGCACCCAATCGTTCTCGGCCGCGCCGCGCCAGCAGACGAAAGCGACCCGCCCGCCGGGCCGGAGCGCGCGTCGCATGTGGGCGAACGCCGCTATCGGATCGTCGAAGAACATCACCCCGAAACGCGAGAACAGGATGTCGAACGCGCCCTCGGGCAGCTCTGCGCTGCTGGCGTCGGCCACCTGAAACAGGGCCGGCGTATCCTGTTGCACAAGCGCGCGCGCTCGGCCGATCAGCGGTTCGGATATGTCCACGCCCAGCACTTGGCCTCCTGCGCCGACGCGGGCTGCGAGAGCCAGACTCGACGCGCCCGCGCCGCAGCCGATGTCCAGCACGCGCTCACCCGTCGCGGGCGCGGCGGCTTCTATCGCGGCCTGGCCGAACACCGCCACCATAGCGTCGAGCCGGGCCTGGTTGGCGACCCAGCGCTCCCCACTTTGACCATTCCAGTCACCGACCTGATCGGCACTTTGCTCTGCCATGTCATCTCCTTGACTCGACGATCCGTCCTTCACCGCGCCGATCTACGCCAACCTTTTCGAAGGCGACGACGCAACGGGAGAAAGGAATCTGTGCTCTCAAACAACCATCGACTGCTGGGCGAAGATACCCGCCATCGCGCCCTGCGATGATGCCTGGGTGACCGAGGGCAAGAAGGGCGTGGCGAGGTCGCCAGCGGCGTAGATGCCGGGGATGCTGGTTTCGCGGCGCTCGTCGACTTTGAGGACGATGCCAGTGGGCGTATCGACCGTGGCGAGGCCCAGTGATTCATGCAGGCTTGCGGACGGCTTGTTGCGCGGATGGGCGAACAGGACGTCGACCGCGACATTGCGGCGGGTATCGAGATTGACGGTGGTGATATGGCCCTTGTGATGGACGATCTCGACGATCCGGCCATCGACGACAGGTATGTTTCGGCGCGCCAGATCGGCCTGGATATCGGCCGCAATGTCATGACCATCGGCGAAGACAGTCAACTTGTCAGTCCAATCGCGGAACAGCTTGGCAGACTGGTGCGACTGTGGGCCGGACCAGACGAGGCCCCAATGTTGGCCTGCGACTTCAAAGCCGTCGCAATAGGGGCAGGGCACGATGGACGTGCCCCAGCTTTCGGCAAAGCCCGGAACATCTGGCATCTGGTCGGCGACGCCATAGCTCAGGATGAGGCGGCGCGCCCTTAGGCTTTCGTGATCGTCAGTGACGACGCAGAAATCATCGATGGCGCCAGACACGCTCTCGGCCCGAGCAGTGACCAGCCTGATCGTTGGATAGCGCGCCAGCTGCTGCCGAGCCTCGACTAGGATGTCCAGCGGCGGCTTGTGATCGTGGCCGAGCAAGCCATGCGAGTGGCCGGCAAAGCGGTTGCGCGGCCGGCCGGTATCGAGAACGGTGACCTTGCGGCGGGCACGGCCGAGCTGCAGGGCGGCGGCGAGGCCGGCAAAGCTGCCGCCGATGATGATAACGTCATTCATGGTGATGGGCTCCGTGTTGTGGATAGGGGGGGCTGGGCCTGGTGCGCAATAACGTCCGGAGATAAGCGCTTGAGACGGTCAGCGAGCAGGGCTTCGGCATTGGCGAGAAAGTTGCCCATGGCTGTATTGACCGGCCGGACAATGCCGCATTCGTTATCGCCGGGCGGCCCAGGGAAAGCTGATTTGGACAACCGGTTGAAACCTACCCTTGGCTTGCACATTTACGATACTCAGTGGTATCGTAGTGCATTAATTTAAATACTGTCAAGTACTGGAATTTTCGTGACCGAAAACAGCCAGGGCCGGCGCGGCCGGCCCGCCAACGAGGCGCTTCGCCAAACGATAGTCGACACCGCCTGCGAACTCTTCGTGGAACTGGGTTTTCAAGCGACGACCATGGACAAGGTCGCCCAGCGGGCGAAGATATCCAAGCTAAGCATCTATCGGTACTTCGAGAACAAGGAGGCGCTGTTCAGCGCCGCCATGGTGGCCCGCTGCGAGCAGTTTGCACCGCAGGCCCTTTTTGAAGGCGTCGACGGGTCGGCCGAAGATCAGCTCATGGCGGTGGGGTCATCCCTGCTTCGCACGCTGTTGAGCCCGGACGTCCGCAGTGTCGAAGCCATGGTTTTGGCCGACAAGACGAATCAAAAGTCGTTAAGCAAGCTCCATTACGAAGCCGGGCCCGCCCATGTCATCGCCCAAATCGAGGCCGTGTTGCGTCAATTGCACGCGAAAGCGATTCTGAACGTACCCGATGCTCTCCAGTCCGCCCGCTTGTTTGCCGCGCTTTTCAAAGGATCCGATCTCCTGCTTATCGCCCGCTTCGACGAGGCGAGAGCAGAGGACGACAACGAAATCGAATCCTATTGCCGGTCGGCCGTCGCTATGTTCATCGCCGCGCACGGTGGCATCTAAAGATGCCATCGCGGCCGATGAAGAACACGCAGAAGTTGCATACGCTGTTCGCTCTGAGCAACCTATGGATGATGCGTGGACGACTGATGGGCGAGGCCATTGCATGAGCGCAAAAGCCGTCCGCGCGGGCAGGCAGAGGCCGCTTTACACACGATAGCGGCCGCTACTGCGGCCTAAGCGGAACGACAGAAAAGGGTCGAAAGTTCGCGTTCGCTAGATTGAGAGCTGTCGTTCAGCACAACTTGGCCTTGAATGGCAGGTAACCGGTCCATTGCAGACCAATCAGGTCGGCAAGCCGAAGGGCGGGAATGGCCGAACTTCTGCCTGCGTAGCTAACGCATCGGCTATTGGTCGGCCGAAGCGGTCTGTCGCCCCATCGGGCCTGAGCGTTTGTTCAGGGCCACATACCGACCATTCCCTTGCTCCGTTGCTGGAGGACTGCTTTCTGGCTTGGGAACGCGAACAGGCGACCCAAGGCGGGATTTGGGCCGCCAATAATTCAATGCGTAATTGCATATACTTGCACGCCCAATTGCATCACCTCTGAGCAGTCAGCTGTAGTGGCTTACACACCTAGTCGTAAGCTTCTCACCTGTCAGCTTTCATCAGGCGTGACCATGCGTATAGGGCGAGTCCCGATCTTCGCCCCGGTGACCTCATCCACGGCGACAGCTTTAATTTCCGTGCCTGTTTCCGCGTCGAAGAAACGAATCAGCTTGCCGCCGCCCCGGTATTGACGCCCCCACGCACCAATCATGAACAGCACCGGCAGAAAATCGCGACCGGCAACGGTCAGCAGATACTCCTCTCGCGGCGGGTGCTCCGAGTAGCGCCGTTTCTCCAGCAATCCCTCCTCCGTCAGTGTCGCCAGCCGGCGGGTCAGCATCGTTGGTGCAATGCCCAGGCTTTTCCGGAATTGGTCAAAGCGCGAGAGGCCGGCATGGGCATCCCGCAGGATCAATATGCTCCACGCGTCACCAGCGACAGTCAGGCTGCGCTCGATCGGGCATGGGTTATCGCAACTATTTTCGTTGTCCATACTGTTTTGATAGTGACTTACCAGGAAATTGGTAGTATTGTTAGTATCACTTTGATACTAACACTTCGGCGACCAGCAATCCACTCGCCACGGAGATTTCATTAATGGGCACGAACAATACAGGTATCGCTCCGGTAACCGGGGCACCCTCAAGCATCGGCGGAGCCGCCGCCGCGAGGGGGGCGATGGGCAATGTGAAATGGAGAGATGTACCGACCCGCACGATTGACGTTGGCGGGGTGGCTTTCGCCTATCGGGAGCTCGGCCCCGATTCCGGCGTGCCGGTGATCTTCCTGCACCACCTGATGGCCGTACTCGATGACTGGGATCCGCGGGTTATCGACGGCATCGCCGCACAGCGCCGGGTCATCGCCTTCGACAATCGCGGGGTCGGGGCTTCCGGAGGCGCGGTCCCGCACACCATCGAAGAGATGGGGCGCGATGCCATCGCCTTCATCCGCGCCCTGGGGTTCACGCAGGTCGATCTGCTCGGGTTCTCGATGGGCGGTGGCGTGGCACAGACGGTGGCTCTGCAGGCGCCTGACCTCGTACGGAGGATGATCCTCGCAGGAACAGGCCCACGGGGTGGCGGAGGCATCGACGAGGTCACCAAAGTCGCTGTCCTTGCCTACATCAAGGCGGCGTTGACCTGGAGCGACGCGAGGAATTTCCTGTTCTTCCCCCGTACCTCGGAAGGCAAGCGCGCGGCGCGGGATTACTTCGCCGCACTGAACGAGCGCACCCAAGGCCGTGACAAGCCCATTTCCCTGCAGGCCCGACGTGCGCAACTGCAGGCGATTCGTCACTGGGGCTTGAACACCCCCCATGATCTCTCCGCCATCAAACAACCTGTATTCGTGGCTAACGGCGACAACGACCTCATGGTCGACAGCAGCCTGTCCGCCGATATGGCGCGCCGGTTGCCGAATGCCCGACTCACGATCTACCCCGATTCCGGTCACGGCGGCGTGTTCCAGTACTACCGGGCCTTTGTCCCCGCCGTGCTGGACTTCCTCGCCGACTGATCCGCTCCGACCAGAATGAAAAACCAAGGATGGAAAATCACCATATGAAAGCCCTTATTTTCAAACGCTACGGCAAGTCACCTGAGATCGGGCTCAGCGAGGTGCCGCACCCCACGCTCAAGGACGACGAACTGCTGGTACAGGTTCACGCTGCCGGCCTGAACCCGATCGACTACGTAGTTCCGACCGGGATGTTCAAACCGGTTCTGCATTTCCAGCTTCCGGCCACATTGGGCAGCGATCTGGCCGGCGTGGTGACCGAGGTTGGCCGCAACGTGACTCGCTTCAAGCCAGGCGATGCCGTCTTCGCCAGCATATTCGACCTTGGCACGGGGTCGATTGCCGAATTCGCGGTGGTACCGGAGCGCGCTGCCGCGCTGAAACCGGCCAATCTGGACTTCGTGCAGGCTGCCTCGATCCCGATGGTCGGCCTCACCTCGTGGCAAGCGTTGAAGGAGCGCGCCAATCTTCAGGCCGGCCAGAAGGTGTTCATCCCGGCCGGCTCCGGCGGGATCGGCACCTTTGCGATCCAGCTGGCCAAGCACCTTGGCGCCAGGGTGGGCACCACCACCAGTACCGGCAACGTCGAACTGGTGCGCAGCCTGGGCGCAGACGAGGTGGTCGACTACAAGCAGCAGGCATTCGAAAACCTGCTGCATGGGTACGACGCGGTGTTGGGCACCGTGCGGGGAGACACCATTGAAAAATCCCTCACCATCCTCAAGCCGGGAAGCAAGGTCGTCTCGCTCATCGGCCCGCTGGATGCCGCATTCGCGCGCGCCAGAGGCTTGAACGTCGTGCTGCGCTTTGTGTTCGGGCTGATGAGCCGCAAGATCATGCGCCTTGCCAAGCAGCGGGGCGTTAGCTACTCGTTTCTGTTCGTGCGCCCGGACGGCGGCCAACTTGGCCACATTGGCCAGCTCCTCGAGACGGAACGCATCCGGCCGGTGATCGACAAGGTGTTCCCGTTCGAGCAGGCCAAGGAGGCGCTTGAGTACCTTGCCCAAGGACGATCCAAGGGCAAAGTGGTCGTCAAGATGCGCTGAACCGTCGCTATTAACCCCCCAGTTTTCCCCCACCAGACAGATAGAAGAAAACCATGAACGCATCCAGAAAAATTGCCGTTATCACCGGCGCGTCATCCGGCATTGGCGCCATCTACGCTGATCGTCTGGCCCGGCGCGGCTATGACCTGTTGCTCGTCGCCCGCCGTGGTGAGCGCCTGCAGACACTCGCCGCACGGCTGGAGCAGGCTTACGACGTCAAGGCCGAAACGCTGGTGGCCGATCTTGAGCAAGACGCCGGCCTCACTGCGCTGGAAACCATTCTCGCCACCAACCCTGCCATCCGGGTGCTGGTGAACAACGCCGGTATTGCCCGACTGGCCCCGGTTACCGATGCCCCGTCGCAGGACTCGCTGTCGCAGATCGCGTTGAACATTACCGCGCTGACGCGCTTGACCCATGCGGTACTGCCGGCATTCAAGGCACGCAACGATGGCGTCATCATCAATATCGCCTCGGCGCTGGCGCTGCATGCGCTGCCGGTAAGCGCGGTCTACAGCGGCACCAAGGGCTTCGTGCTCAACTTCAGCCGCGGCCTGCAGCAGGAGCTGGCGGAGACCGGTATCCGGGTTCAAGTGGTGCTGCCTGCCGCCACCGCCACCGATCTTTGGGATATCTCCGGCGTGCCGCTGGCGGCGTTGCCGCAAGAAACGGTGATGTCTGCCGAGCATCTGGTGGACGCGGCGTTGGCCGGTTTCGACCAGGGCGAGTCGGTTACGTTGCCGTCCATGGCGGATGCCGGCCTCTGGGCGCGATACGACACGGCACGCGCCGAACTGTTTGCCGCGATGCAAACCGGCCAGCCAGCGCCGCGACTACTTGCCCTCTGAGCGCTGCCGGTCGCTGCGCCCTTGTTGCAACCCGACTTGATCCAAATCCGACATCCTGGAGATTCTCATGAGCAGCCCGCTATTCACCCCCACCCGACTCGGCAGCCTGTCGCTGAAGAACCGCATCGTCATGGCACCGCTGACGCGCAGCCGCGCGACCGGCAACCTGCCCAATGAACTGATGGAACAGTATTACCGCCAGCGGGCGGAGGCCGGCCTGATCATTACCGAGGGCACCTCGCCATCGCCCAACGGCCTGGGCTATGCGCGCATCCCAGGACTGTTCGACGATGCGCAGGTGCAGGGCTGGCGGCGGGTGACCGATAGCGTCCATCAGGCTGGCGGCAGGATTTTTGTGCAGTTGATGCACACCGGGCGGGTGAGCCATCCCGCCAACATGCCGGACGGCGCCAGCGTGCTGGCACCCTCGCCGATTGCCGTTCCCGGCGAGATATGGACCGACAGCGATGGCATGCAGCCCTATCCGGTACCCCGCGAAATGAGCGAGGCGGATATTGCCCACAGCATCGCCGAATATGCGGCGTCGGCCAAACTGGCGATAGCGGCCGGTTTTGATGGCGTCGAACTGCATGCGGCCAACGGCTACCTGATCGACCAATTCCTCAATACCGCTTCCAATCAGCGCCATGATCGCTGGGGTGGCTCGGTCGAGAACCGCATCCGCTTCGCGGTCGAAGTCGCCAAGGCGACCATCGCCGCCATTGGTGCCGAGCGCGTTGGCATACGTATCTCGCCGTACGGTGTCTTCAATGCCCAAGCGACGGATGCCGAGATGGATGCGCTGTACCTGCGTCTGATCGACGAGTTGAATACGCTCGGCCTGCTCTATATCCACACCGTGGATCACAGCGCCATGGGGGCGCCTGAAGTGAGCCCCGAGTTGAAAGCCAAGCTCCGTGCCGCGTTCAACGGGCAATACATTCTCTCAGGTGGCTACGATGTCGCCCGAGCCGAGGCTGATCTCGATGCGCAGCGTGGTGACCTGGTAGCTTTCGGTCGTCCGTTTATCTCGAATCCGGATCTGGTAGCCAAGCTGAAGTTGGGACAGGAACTGGTGGCACCTGATTTCTCTACCTTTTACACGCCTGGAGAAAAGGGCTACACCGATTATTGAAGTCTGACATAGGTTACATACCTGCCATTGAGGCGACGGGTGTGAAACTGTCGGCGTTAGAGTCGGAAGCGGACAACTAGCCTCTCTGGGGAAGTTGACCGCTTTGGCCGAGTTGCACGCGTAGGCGGTCAGGCAGGTGTCTGACCCAAGCAGTCATCCGCATGGCGGCTCCAACTGTCCCGGTAATGTCTGCTCCTGGCCGATAGCAGTCATGCTATCGCAATGGCATGAACGTCCGCTTCGGCCGAACTGTTGCCTGTGAGTGGAGGTGCCGGGCGGCTGCTCCACTCGGATACCGGTCGCTGAACTTTTGACGGATCGACCGGCAGCTACGAGTCGAAAGTGTGAGTTCGTCGGTGCTGGAAGCTGCCGCTCAACTGCCCGGTACAGCCACCGTCAGCAATCGACCACATTGCTGACGTAGCTCAGGGTGCTGCTCAATGGCAGCAAAGGCCGACCTTTTGTCCTTGGCCGGCCATACCGAGTGACTGCTCGACTCTGATACCTGTCATCTAACCTCTCTCTGCTCGACCGACGGCAATGGGTAGAAAGTGCGTTCCAAAAGTCAGAAAGCCGCCCTTCGGCTACGGTGTAACAGAAATGGCAGGAATGAGGCCCTGAACGGCCACTCAGGGCAGATGGCATGGAAGACCGCTTCGGCCGAGTTGTGTGCATTGGCTTTCCGACAGGTTTCAAAATACAGCAGCCATTCGAATGACTGCTTACCAGAATCATCAAATGACAGCAGTTGCCCGAGAGCACGTATTCGACAATTGAATCCGAAACCGGCGATAGGGAGGCTCCCTGCCGAGCCAGTGACCGCTTTACGGAGCCATAGTTGAACTGGCGCTCTCGACCAGTTGCCGCCGCTCGGTGGTGCGATTAGCAGCTCATCTGTGCGACCGCTTTGCTCTGATAGCGGAACATCGGTCGCTCGAAGCGTTTCACGGGAACGCCGAGGGCACATTCAATCACTTTGCAGCGATGACACATCACGGTGGGCGGCGAACTTCAGAAACGACCATAGCGCCGACAGATGTGCATTGCGGCTATTATCACCAACTTTCGACAGTCGTAATCCCTGGCTGAAGGACTAAGCTTGTAGCATCACAAGCTGGCAGATGGAGGCTGAACATGCTTGAGTACACTACGAAAACGGTAAAGGTGGTTGCTGGATTTTCGTGTGATCGTTGCAAACGCCGGTTCACGCCGGAAGACAGCGAATGGCATGAACACATCTCGATATCCTATCAAGGCGGCTACGATTCAATCTTCGGAGATGGCAACTTCATCTGTATTGACCTTTGCCAGCATTGCGTAAGCGAGGTACTTGGCCCTTGGCTCCGAATCACAGCAGAACCGGTAGATAATTAGCCTGACAACCCCAAACTCAGGATAGTGCTCGTTCCTTGCAAAGGCCTAGCCTGATCTCCCAGGTGAACTCACTCTCGCGTTCCAAAGGGATCTTGCCATGCAAAACGAACTGCAGAATCTGTACAACACCGCCTCCCAGTTGTTGAGCAGCGATCTGGATAACAGGGGCGAATTCAAATGGCGAATGCCTGCCCCGGTCACGACGACCCACAGCCACTCAACATCGCGCACGTGTTGCGGTCGAGATGCGGCAGACTGGAACCGCTAATTTCCACCAATGGAGGAAACTGACCATGGCTGACGACACCCTCGACCCCGGACTACACCAAATCGCCGAGCAATACCTCAATCGCCCGCTAGAATCACAAGAAGCCCTACTGCTACTGGCGTTGCAGCAGGCCAGACAGCAGGCCACCAGCCAAGGACAAGCTGGCGCAGCATCAAGCGTACGCAGCATCCTGGACGCGATCGAAGCAAGCTCCAGCCAGGCGCGGCAATTACAGGAAAAGGAAGAACAGGCCATCCTCAAACTGCTTGAAGGTAGCCAGACCCTGGCCGATCTACGCCCGTCCAGCCTGCAACCGGGCCGTGCCGAGCTGCAGCCTAGCAGCCCGCTTGCACTGACGCAGATCGCAGAACACCTGTCCAATCTCACTCGCCAGGAAGTGGAAAAATGCTTCCAGCAGACCTACGACCCGCTGGCAGAGCAGCTGCATGTGTTCACACAACAGATGAACAAGCTCGTGACACTGCCGGCAAGTGCTACCACCCCACCTACCGTTGCACGTGATCGATAACGAAGGTCCGGATTGGGTCGGGAATACGCAGTCCAGTAGCCAGGAAGCAGACATCCACATCAGTAAACGGGGGTATCCGGTTACCCGTCGAGAACTGATGCTCAAAGCAGACATGCCGGAGGGCTGCCAAGGCTTAACTGTGGCCACCTTAGGAGGCTTCTGCATAGGAGCGAAGGAACAAGTAAACCTAGTGAGATGCACACTGCTGATGAATGCATAGGATTTTTTCATCATCTATGCTGAAAAGTCGGATTTTTTCACAAACTTTGCGTCTGTTCAGCTTCGTTGCAAGCACACAAAAATGAAAAAAGCCTTACTTGGCAAAGGCTGAAGTTTTCACTAACTTTGCGTCCCTACAGTTGTAGAGTGCAGTAGAAAAATGGGGTGCCATCACCGTAGGTAATGATGTTGTGGTAGTAATCTACAAGAATATGAGTGGCTTCGCTGCCACACTCTTCACAAGTCGCAGACATCATAAGCAATCCTCTTGGAATTTATCAACACTAACAACATTACAATAGCATGATCCCCACATGGTTATCCATGGTTTGGCAATACCAGCACTATCGGCAAGAACAAGCTAGAGATCAGCCCACACATTCTAGGGGACAAGTCTTGCGCCAACACGCCATCCTGTATTAGTACAGCCTCGCCTGACAGGAGGCGGTAGCCCAAGGCATCTGATTTGACGCAAGGAATTTTTCATGAATTCTGGTTAAAGGTAGGATTTTTTCAGCTTGTCTGCACTTTGAACCAAACACACAATGCGCATCTATGTGAAAAAAGCCTTATCAAACAAGGGCAAGATTTTTCACTAACTTTGCCTCCCTACAGTTGCCGTATTGGTTGCAGGCTGACCATCGCAGCAAGGCCTGGGCCGAACCGCTCAGGCCTTGCTGCGACAGCGCCTCAGACTTCCCAATATTCCTTTTCCCGGCCCTGCAAGCCGGGATTGAGCTGCTCGTGCAGGCTGCGCAGTTTTTCCGGCTCGCCACGCACGCGGAACCAGCTGCCCTCTTCCTCAGCACACTCTTCCAGCACTTGGCAGTGGCTGTAGATTTCACCGCGCAGCTGTTGTGCCGACCACGGCAGCAGCAGCTCGTCTTCCACCAGATCCTGCTGGAAAAAGGAAACGATGGTCGCATGCAGGCTGGCCACATCCTCCGGACAACGCGCACTCATCACCACGCAGCCTGGATAGCGTTCCTGCAGTTCGGCCGTCCAGGCAGCCTGCTCCGCCTCATCGCCGACATGGTCGATCTTGTTGAACACGCGAATTCTCGGCACGTCGTCGGCGCCGATTTCCTGCAGCACCTCGTCGGTCACTTCCAGCTGGCGCTGGAAACCGGGGTCACTGGCATCAATCACATGCAGCAACAGCGCGGCATCCAGTGCCTCTTCCAGCGTGGACTTGAACGAGGCTACCAGTCCGTGGGGCAGGTTCTTGATAAAACCGACAGTATCGCTGACCAGCACGCGCGGCACGCTTTCCGGATAAAGGGCACGCACCGTGGTGTCCAGCGTAGCGAACAGCTTGTTGGCCACCAGCACCTCGCTGCCGGTCAGTGCCCGCATCAGCGTGGACTTGCCTGCATTGGTATACCCCACCAGCGACACCCCGCCCAGGCCCAGGCCCTGACGTTCCAGACGGCGCGCGCGCTGGGTCTTGCGCTCCAGTTCCATGGCGATGATTTCGCGTTGCAGCTCGGCGATGCGGTCACGCACCTTGCGACGGTCCAGCTCAGTATGCGATTCACCGGCACCACGACCACCAGTACCGCTGCGCTGCCGGCCTTGCGGACCGGCCAGCTTGGCCGCTTCGCGCAGGCGCGGCGCCATATAGCCGAGACGGGCGATTTCCACCTGTGCACGTGCCGCGCGCGAGCGGGCATTGCGATGGAAAATCTCCAGGATGACCATGGTGCGGTCCATCACCTCGCAACCAACGGCCAGCTCCAGATTGCGCGCCTGTGACGGCGAGATTTCGTGGTCCACCAGCAACACGTCGAACTCAACCGTGCTGGAGTCCAGCTCTTGTGGGTCTTCTTCCAGTTCGTCGTTGCGGATGCCACGGTTGACGAACATGCTGATTTCTTCCAGCTTGCCCACGCCCAGATAGGCCGTGCGGTCGAAGCTGTTACGCTTTTGAACAAAGGTCTGCATCACCTGGAAACCCAGCGTCTTGGCCAACTCGCTCAGTTCGTTGAGCGAGGCCTCGAACTCGCTATCGCTGACATCCGGCAACTGGACCGAGGTCACAAGGGCATAACGAGGCTTCTCTTTGACTTCTGTTTGCATGTGCAGATTGCTTTACTTGGTGACGAGCCCAGATAGTACTCACAAATGGCACTTTCCGCTGGCAGGATGAGTGACTGGCCATCGATCCGCTGCCACCCGCAGCCCCCTGGCAAGCAAGAGCCGCCATCTGGGCGCACACCGGCTGCAGCCACGCAACGCCTTCCTTGACCGCGTGGCTGGCGCAGCCGATACTCCTGCGGCCCTAGGCCGCAAGGTCCTCACACTCATACCCGTCGCCATTCATGCCATTCTCTTCTATGGGCCTGCACCCCTCTCTGGCCCAGGCCGCCCTCAGTCAGGGCTACCTTGCCCCCTCTGCCATCCAGACCTCCGCCATTCCTGCCATTTTGCAGGGCCGCGATGTACTGGCCACCGCACAGACCGGCTCCGGCAAGACAGCGGCCTTCTGTCTGCCGCTGCTGCAGCAATGGCTGACGAGTCGCCAGGGTTCGCCACGTCAGGTCCAGGCGTTGATCCTGCTACCCACTCGCGAACTGGCAGTTCAGGTCGGCAATACCCTGCGTGAACTGGCCCTGTCCCTGCCACGGAGCGTGAAGGTGGCCGTGGTCTATGGCGGCGTCTCCATCAACCCGCAAATGATGGCCTTGCGGAGCGGTGCCGACATCGTGGTGGCCACCCCCGGACGACTGCTGGACTTGATCGGGTACAATGCACTGAATATTTCCACCGTCGGTACCTTGGTACTCGACGAGGCCGACCGTCTGCTCGACCTCGGTTTTGCCGACGAACTTGGCCGCCTGCTGGCCTTGCTGCCCCCCTACCGGCAGAACCTGCTGTTCTCCGCCACGTTTCCGCCCGCCGTTCACTCACTGGCGGAACAACTCCTGAGCCAGCCACTGCGCATCGACATTGCGCAGACCGCCGCCACGGCACCGGATATCCACCAGCGCGCCATCGAAGTGGACGCCAGCCAGCGCACGATGCTGCTGCGCCACCTGTTGCAGACGCATGGATGGGACCGGGTACTGGTGTTCGTGGCTAGCCGGCAGGCTGCCGACCGTGTGACCGGCAAGCTGCAACGTGCCGGTATCCGTGCCGCGGCCCTGCATGGCGATTGCAGCCAGGGACAGCGCGGCCAAGTGCTGGCCGATCTCAAGTCGGGACAGTTGCAGGTACTGGTGGCCACCGACGTGGCGGCTCGTGGCATCGACATCCCCCTCCTGCCGGTGGTGGTCAACTACGATCTGCCACGCTCGCCGGTGGACTACACCCACCGTATCGGCCGCACCGGCCGGGCCGGTGCTCGCGGCGAAGCCATCAGTTTCATCAGCGCCGACTGCGCCGCCCATTTCCAACTGATCGAAAAGCGCCAACCGCGACGGCTGCAGCGCGAACAGATTGCCGGTTTCAAGCCGACCGTCACCGCGAATGTCGCGAGCTTAGGCCACACTGCCGAACACGTCGGCAACGGCGGCATCAAGGGCAAACGCAAAAGCAAGAAAGACAAGCTACGCGAAGCCGCCGCTCAACAACAGGCGGACAACAGCTAGGACGAGTCATGGCGGCAGAGGAAGGCAGACGCTGCCCCATCCTCTACCGCCACCCCCGGCTAGCCGATGACCGTCAGCTTAGCCGAAATCCAGATCACGGCAACCGCCAGCAGGAGCGCAAGGCACGGCAGGACACCGGCGCGGGCATGCGGCAACTCCATGTCCTTGCGCATGGATGCCGGAAACTGTCCCTTGTCTTGCCAGTAATGGCGGTAGATGAACACCGGCACGATCAGGAAAGTGGCGATCAGCCCGTTGCGCAGCGTGTTCTCGCCCTGGAAGTTGGCGCCGGCGCCGACGAACACCAGGTCGAGATAACCACACAGCACGCCAAGCGCCAGCAGCCAGTTGGCGCACTTGTACGGACGCGGCCAGTCGGCACGGTCGAGGCGGTGAATCCAGCCGGACTGCAGGTTGAGGAAGACGAAGATCATGTAGCAGACGTTGGAGATCGACAGCACGGCCATGTAGTTTGACATCAACAGCAGGAACAGGTTGAACACCAGGTCGGTCCACATCGCGCGGGTCGGGGCACCGTGCTCGTTGATGTGCGACAGGTATTTCGGCAGCCAGCCGTCGACCGATGCCTGGTACAGCGTGCGCGACGACCCCATCATCGACGTCATCACGATCAGCAGAATCGACAACACCAGCATCACCACGATCACGTTGAACACCACCACCCCGCCACCGACAAACCTGGCCATCTCGGCGCCGACGCCCGAGCCGTCGACGATGGCCGGGGCCAGCATGCCGGAGAGGCCCAGTTCCCCCTGGAAGGCGATCGGCACCGCGATGAACATGAACAGGCACAAGAGCCCCGACGAGACGATCGCCTTGAAAGTGTCCTGCTGCGGGTTCTTGAACTCCCGGGTGTAGCACACGGCAGTCTCGAAGCCGAAGGTCGACCAGCAGGCCAGGAACATGGCACCCATCGCGGTACTGATGCCGGCGGCGTTCCAGCTTCCCATCACCGAGGCGCCGGTGGCGTCATGCATCAGCGGCAGCAGCGGCAGGAAATGCGTCGACGGCATGTCACCGGTAAACAGGGGAACCAGCGCAATCACCACCAGCGGCGTCAGCGAAGCGATGCCGAGAATGCGCTGGGTTCGGGCCGCGGCGGAGGCGCCGCTGTGCTGCAGCTTGAACGTGATCAGCAGGAAGATCACCGCCAGAACGAAGGTGGAGTTGATCCGCAGCGTCAGATCCTTGCTGATGAAGCCCAGATCCAGCAGCGTGACCTGCCATGTATTGATGGCGGCATCGGCCGGGAACAGGTTGCTCAGCATGTAGCCGGCAGCCAGACTGGTGCCGAGCGCCAGCATCGGCGACCAGGCGATCCAGTTGCACCACACCGATACCGGGGCTACGAACTTGCTGTAGCGGACCCAGCCGAGTGCGCCGTACACCGACGCCCCGCCCGACTTGTGGGGGTAGAGCCCGGAGATTTCGGCATAGGTAAAGCACTGGGCGAACCCGACCAGGATGGCCAGAATCCAGATGATCCATGCCGGCTGGCCAATGGTGGCAGACACGCCACCGATGGTGAACAGTACACCGGCGGGCACGCCGCTGGTCACCCAGAACGCATCCTTCCAGGTGAGGTTACGATGCAGGTCCTGGGTTTGCCCGGCAACGTGCGTCCGGGCACCGCCTGCTGTGGGAAAAGGCAGTACTTCTTCTTGCAAACTCACACTTTCTCCTTTGGTGCTGCATTTCATGGTTTGGCCCGCGATACGCAGGCGCAAACCTTTGCTGCCTGTATTGGCAGTCATTTTTATATGCAGGGAAATGTAGCCGGCTTTTCTCATTCCTTGTAGCCAGCCAACGAAAAGGCAAACCACGCGACTTTCCGGGCAACTGCTGTTTGTCCGGACAGTGCATCCTGCCCCGTGGGGGCAGGGCAATGTTGCACGGTTACCGTTGTAAGGTATGCGGGGCTCGCCCTCTTGTCCTTACCGGTACTGCACTGGCCAAATTGCGTCATCGAGAGAGCTGACGCCACGAGAGCCGTCAATCGGTCAGAAAGAGAAAGGACATGGAGAGGCGCGCCCTCCGATCCGATACGCATACCAACACAAAGCAACTGGAGAAGCCAGCGCGGCTCAGGGTATGCTCAAGCACGGAACCACACCATGGTGACGGCTCCGTCCCTCGTCCTTCTTCCTGTTAGCGGGTGCCATGGAAAAAAATCGGCTTGAAGCGTTCAGCGACGGCGTGCTGGCGATCATCATCACCATCATGGTGCTGGAACTCAAAGTGCCGCATGGCGAATCGCTCTCCGCCCTGCTGCCCTTGTGGCCGGTCGCCATCAGCTACGTGCTGAGCTTCATCTACGTCGGCATCTACTGGAACAACCACCATCACATGATGCACGCCAGCAAAAGCGTCAACGGTGCCATCTTGTGGTCGAACCTCCACCTGCTGTTCTGGCTGTCCTTGCTGCCTTTTACCACGGGCTGGATGGGCGAGAATCATTTTGGCCGCTGGCCGACCATGCTCTACGGCCTGAATCTGCTGCTGTGCGCGGTGGCTTATAACCTGTTGCAGACGTCCCTGATCCGCCATCACGGGCCGGACAGCCTGCTCGCACGAGCGATCGGACGGGACCTCAAGGGCAAGGCGTCGCCCGTGCTCTACCTGCTAGGCATCGTGACCGCCGGGCTGGATTACCCCTGTGGCGGGATGATTTTTTTCGTCGGCGTCGCCTTGCTGTGGCTGGTGCCTGATCGACGGATGGAAAGGGCCATGGCGGGGCATCAACGCAGTACGCCATAGCCCTCAAGATTAAGAGGGCTAACCAGTCGCCTCACCGCGTGCCCATGTTCTGGATCGCTTCGGCCAACCAACGCTCCAGAGCGATGGCGTTGCTGGGATGGACCACCGTATTGCAACTGACCACCTGTGCTGCCCCGGCACGGTTCAGCAGCTCGACAGCTCCCTCGGTGAAGATGGCATGCACGGCGACGCACACCGCCGGGTTGGCGCCGAGTTGCCGCAGCTGCTGCAAGGTTTCAGCCATGGTGTGGGCGGTGGACACGATGTCGTCGACCAGAACCGGCGTGCGGCCGGACAAGCGGGTCATGTCGGGGCGGGAAACCTCCACCTGCCGGTCGCCATGCCGGGTCTTGCTCAGGACCAGATAAGGCGCCTGGGCCAAGGCCGCGACCTCGGCAACCCATTGCTGGCTTTCCTCGTCCGGACCGATCAGGAGCGGCTTGGGCACGTTGGCGGCGATCCACTCGGCCATGGCCGGCGCGGCATGGACCACGCACGTGGCGCAGCGGTAGACCTGCTCCAGGCGGGCAATGCGGTGCAGGTGCGGGTCGACCGTGACCAGCCAGTCAAGACGTGGCGACAAAATCTCGGCGAAATAGCGCGCCGTCACCCCCTCTCCGGGATGGAAGCGGGTGTCCTGCCGCATATAGGCGAGGTAAGGCGCCAGCAGACCAACCTCCGCCGCGCCGTAGTCGCGCACCAGCGCCGCGGCGAACAACAGGGGCAGCAGCTTGCCGTCGGGACGATCCAGCGTGGCGACCAGAACGACCCGGGCACCATCCACCTCGCTCAACAGCTGCAGGTGGGTTTCGCCATCGGGAAAGGAGCGCACCATGAGCTCCCCGCGTTCAGCCTGGCCGGCGAGCGCCGGCTGCGCCAGCAAGGCGGCAGCCATCGCCTCGTTGCCGGGCAAAGGCAGCAGCACGGTCTTCATCGCTCCTCCACCACCACGATCTGAGGGTGCATGTCCAGATAGCTGAGGGCATACTCGAGCTCGCCCGGTGTCTCGGCGTGCACCGTGAACAGGGGCATGCCGATGTCGACGTGGCTGTCGACCATCACGTGCAGGTCGATACCGGCTGACGCCGCGCGTGGGGCACCGGCCAATTTGGCCGCCCGGCTGACTAGGCGATTGTCGATGGCGGTGACGCGGCCGGCCTTCACGGCGCAGACAGGGTGAGTGTGGGGAGCTACGGGCGGCGTGCGCAAGCCGCCTTGGGCATTGGCAATGGCGACGAATTTCGCCCACGCCTGACCCGAATCGAGCAGGCGCCGGGCATGGGCCACGCCGGTGCCGATCGCGGCGGTGCCGCAAAACTCGAGCAGGGTGCCCGCCAGCGTCAGCGAGCGCTCGCGCAGATCGGCCGGCGCATCCGCTTCATTGCGCAATACCGCCAGAATGTCGCGGGCCTCCAAAGCGGGCCCCACACCCCGCCCGACTGGCTGGCTGCCGTCGGTAAACACCACTTGAATGGCCAATCCAAGGTTCCCCGCCACGTATTCGAGCAGGGTTTTCAGCACGGTCGCCGCGTGCTGCGAGCGTATCTTGGCGGTGTAGCCGACGGGAATGTCGATCAGCGCATGGCTGGAACCGGCGGCCACTTTCTTGGACAGGACGGAGGCGACCAGCTGGCCTTCGCTGTCGAGGTCCATCGGGCGTTCGACACGGATCAGGATATCGTCGGCCGGGCTCAGGTTGACGGCGCCGCCCCAGACGATGCACCCGCCCTCTTTCCCGACGACACGGCGGATGGCTGGCAGATCGAGGGCGACGGGTGCCAGGGTTTCCATGGTATCGGCCGTGCCCGCCGGCGACGTGATGGCACGGGAAGAGGTCTTGGGCATGATCAGCCCGGCCGCGGTCACGATCGCCACCACGATGGGGGTGGTGCGATTGCCCGGCAAGCCGCCGACGCAGTGCTTGTCGACGACGGGGGCGCTGCCCCAATCCAGTCGTTGTCCCACATTCACCATGGCGCGCGTCAAGGATACGGTCTCGTCGGCATCCAGGCGGCCGCCGGCGCAGGCCGCGACAAATGCGGCCAGATAGATGTTGGGGTAGCGCCCTCGCGCCACGTCCTCGATGATGCAATACATCTGCTCATCGTTCAGGCGATGGCCGTAGATCTTGCTGCGCAAGGCAATCAGCGATTCCAGCGGCGGCAGAGGCCGGACCCGGATGGTATCCCCTTCACGGCCGTCCAGCTGACGCCAGGCTGCCGAAGACAGACTGGCCTGATGCGGAGCGAGCAGGTCGGAATCGATGACATTGAGCGTGGCGACGATCTCCACGCCGTTGCGCGCCACGCGCACGCGCGACTGCGCCTCGAACCCCTCCGAGCGGCATACCTCGCAGTCGCGCCGCATATAGATCACGGCTTCCTGGTAGGTGTCGATACCAAGCCACTTCAAGCGCAATTTATGACCGGCATTCACCGTTAGCTCCCCCTTTGATTCTTCTTTTTGCCGTTGATCGATCATGCCGAGCTGCTGAAGCGAAACGCGCTGTGTTTATTTTGAAAATTAGACGAATTCGAATCGGACTGGCAACGGCAATTCCCCTGCCAGTGAAGGGGGTGGGCAGGCGCAGGCGCCTGATTAGCTGGCGATCATCAGGGAACGCGCCATGCGGCATGGCGACCCCAGCCTACGCAAGGGTTTGGCAGGGGACGGAGCATTGCGTGCGCTAGTATCAAGGAAGAGGCCACCCTGCCCGCTCCGAACGCCGGATCGACGTCCACCGCCGTCGTAGCGAAGCGGCCCTCTCTTGGGCGCGCCATCCACGGGTTCTCCGGCGCTGGAGCAATGGATGCCATGCCCCAAACTCACTGACCGAGGACTCGCCTTGCACGAACCGCTCGACGCACAGCCGGTCCCGTTCTGGACCCGACCGCTGACCGCACTCAAGACCGAACTCGGCGCGGACGAGCGCGGCCTGTCGGAAGAAGCCGCCTTGGCGCTGCGTGCGCGATACGGCGACAACGTGCTGCGCGCCCGGCGCCGGCGCCACCCGGTACTAGAGTACCTGGCCCACTTCCGCAACCCCCTGGTGCTGCTGTTGTTGTTCGCCAGCGCGGTATCGGCCCAGCTGGGCGACGTCACCAGCTTTGTCGTCATCAGCCTGATCGTGATCGGCAGCGTGACCCTGGACTTCGTGCAGGAGCACCGCGCCGGCAACGCGGCCGAGCGCTTGCGCGAATCGGTGGCCTTGCGCGCCAGCGTGCTGCGCGACGGCCACGTCGTGCCACGACCGGCAGCCCAGCTCGTCCCCGGTGACCTAGTGCAACTGGCCGCGGGCGACCTGATCCCGGCCGACGGGCGCATCGTCGAGGCCCGCGACTTCTTCGTGCGCCAGTCGATGCTCACCGGCGAGTCGTACCCGGTCGAAAAGCATGCCGTGGAGCTGACGGCGGAGGCGCGCGAGGTCGCCGATGCCGTCAACGCGGCGTTCATGGGGTCGTCGGTGCTGAGCGGCAGCGCCACGCTGCTGATCTGCCATACCGGGCCGGCCACCTTTCTGGGCGGGATTGCCGACACCTTGCGGGCACCGGCCGAACCGACCGCGTTCGAGCTCGGCACCCGTCGCTTCGGCCAACTCATCATCAAGATGACCTTCGCCCTGGTGCTGTTCATCGTCTTCGTGCACACGCTGGCGCACCGCCCGGTGCATCAGACCTTCATGTTCGCGGTCGCCCTGGCGGTGGGGCTGACCCCCGAACTCTTGCCGATGATCGTGTCGGTGACCCTGTCGCGCGGGGCCCTGCGCATGGCGGCCAAGAAGGTGGTGGTGAAGCGGCTGGCGGCGATTCAGGATATGGGCAGCATGGACGTGCTGTGCACCGACAAGACGGGCACCCTCACCGAGGCAACGATCCGCCTCGAACAGCATGTCGACCTCCTGGGACACGACAGCGCGCGCGTGCTGCAGCTGGCGTACCTCAACAGCTTTTTCGAGTCCGGGCTGCGCAGCCCGCTCGACGACGCCATCCTGCAGCACGAGGAAATCGACGTCGGCGGCTGGAGCAAGATCGACGAGGTGCCGTTCGGTTTCGAACGCCGGCGCGTCTCGGTGCTGGTGGAACGCGCCGGGGAACGGCTGCTGATCGTCAAGGGCGCGCCGGAGGACATGCTGCGCCTGTGTGCCGAGGTCGAAACCGGTATGCCGGATGCGCCGCCCGTGCTGCAGACGATGGACGAGGCCACGCGCGAGCGCGCCCTGGCGCAATTCGAGACACTGAGCCGCGACGGCTTCCGCGTGCTGGCGATCACCTGGCGCGCCGTGCCGCCGGAGCATGGGCACGCCGTGGTCGACGACGAGACCCGGCTGGTGCTGTGCGGCTTTGCCGCCTTCCTCGACCCGGCCAAAGCCAGCGCGGCGACCGCGCTGGAGGAACTGCGCCACAGCCACGTCCACGTCAAGGTGCTGACCGGCGACAACGAGTGGGTGACGCGTCACGTCTGCGCCCAGGTCGGCCTGCCGGTGAAGACGTTGCTGACCGGCGCGCAGATCGACCAGCTCGACGACCCCGCGCTGGCGGCGCAAGCCCAGCACACCGACGTGTTCTGCCGCGTCTCGCCGCCGCAGAAGAGCCGTATCCTGCGCGCGCTGCGCCGCCGCGGGCACGTGGTCGGCTTTCTTGGCGACGGTGTCAACGACGCGCCGTCGCTGCACGACGCCGACGTCGGCATCTCGGTGGACTCGGGGGTCGACGTGGCCAAGGACGCCGCCGACATGATCCTGCTCGAGCACGATCTCGGCGTGCTGCACGACGGCGTGATCGAGGGACGCCGCACCTTCGCCAACGTAATGAAGTACATCATGATGGGAACCAGCTCGAACTTCGGCAACATGTTCAGCATGGCCGGCGCGTCGCTGGCCCTGCCCTTCCTGCCGATGCTGCCGGTGCAGATCCTGCTCAACAACCTGCTCTACGACACGTCGGAAATCCCGATCCCGCTCGACGACGTCGACGCCGCCTACCTGCGCTACCCGCACGACTGGGACGCCGGCTTCATCCTGCGTTTCATGCTGACGCTGGGGCCGGTGAGTTCGCTGTTCGACTTTCTCACCTTCTACCTGCTGCTCAGCGTATTCCATGCCCAGGAGGCGCTGTTTCACACCGGCTGGTTCATCGAGTCGATCGCCACGCAGGTGCTGGTGATCTTCATCATCCGCACCCGTGCCGTCCCCTGGCTCAGCCGGCCCAACCCGTGGCTGGCCGGCACGGCGCTCGCGGTGGTGGGGGCCGCCGTGCTGCTGCCGTTCACCTCGCTGGCCGACCTGCTGGGCTTCGTCGCGCCGCCGGCGGAGCTGTTGCTGCTGATCGCGGCGCTGACCCTGGTCTACCTGTGCGGCGCGGAGGCGGCCAAACGCTGGTTCTACCACGCCGGGCGACGGCACCGGGCGCATGCCCGGCACGGCTGAAGACAAGCAGCACTCGACTCGCTGGCTTCATCGCGCCGCCGACGGTAGTTGTCGCAGGAAGGGCTTTGCCCAATAATCGCCAGCGAAAACGTCGCTCTGCTTGCGGGCTGACAGGCCTCATGACGGCAACACGTTGGCTCCCGTCCCCGCTCCGCCAGACACTCTGGACGGAGCAGCACTGCACCGAACACGTCTCCAGGAGACTGGCGTCATGCCTTATTTACCTACGTTCATCCCGCCTAGCCGTTTCGACGACCCCGCCGCCGCGCTGGCCCAAGTGCGCCACATTTACCAAAACAGCCTCGCCCACTTGCGCGAGACGATGCAGCGCTTTGTCGATGGTGAAGACTTGCCCGGCCATGTACGGGCCTGCTACCCCTTCGTCCGTATCCAGACCGGCACCGTGTCGCGGCTGAAACCGCTGGAGAGCAAACGCCGCAGTTACGGCTTCGTGGCCGGACCGGGCCGCTTCGAGACCACGCTGACGCGACCGGACCTGTTCGAGGACTATTACCTCGAGCAGTTCACCTTGCTGCTGCAAAACCATGGCGTGGCGCTGGAAGTCGGCAGCAGTTCGCAGCCGATCCCCATCCATTTCTCGTTTGCGGAGAGCGATCACCTCGAGGGCAGCCTGAGCGCAGAGCGCCGCGAACGGATGCGCGACGTGTTCGATCTGCCCGACCTCACGGCGATGGACGATGGCATCGCCAACGGCACCTACGAACCGCGCGGCGGCGAGCCGCGGCCGCTGGCGCTGTTCACCGCGCCGCGCGTCGACTATTCGCTGCATCGCCTGCGGCATTACACCGGCACCCAGCCCGAGCACTTCCAGAACTTCGTGCTGTTCACCAACTACCAGTTCTACATCGACGAATTCATCCGCCTCGGCCACGAATGCATGGCCGACCCCGACAGCGACTACACCGCCTTCGTCGAGCCCGGCAACGTGATCACGCGCCGCGTGGGGATGGCGGCCGAAGCCGGCGATGCCTTGGGAAAAGCACCGGCGCGCCTGCCGCAGATGCCGGCCTATCACCTGATGCGCGGCGACCGCAGCGGCATCACCATGGTGAATATCGGTGTCGGCCCGGCCAACGCCAAAACCATCACCGACCACATTGCCGTGCTGCGCCCGCACGCCTGGATCATGCTGGGCCACTGCGCCGGCCTGCGCCAGACGCAGCAGCTCGGCGACTACGTGCTGGCGCACGGTTACGTGCGGGACGATCACGTGCTCGACCAGGACCTGCCGCTGTGGGTGCCGATTCCCGCCCTGGCGGAAATCCAGCTGGCGCTGGCCGCCGCCGTGTCCGACATCACGCAGATCCAGGGGTCCGAACTCAAGCGCATCATGCGCACCGGCACGGTGGCCAGTACCGACAACCGCAACTGGGAGCTGCTGCCGGAGAATGCCCCGCAACGCCGCTTCAGCCAGAGCCGCGCGGTGGCGCTGGACATGGAAAGCGCCACCATCGCCGGCAACGGCTTCCGTTTCCGGGTGCCCTACGGCACCTTGCTGTGCGTGAGCGACAAGCCCTTGCACGGCGAGATCAAGCTGCCGGGAATGGCCGATCAGTTCTACCGGGAACGCGTCGATCAGCACCTGCGCATCGGCATCCGGGCGATGGAGCTGCTGCGCGAACAGGGCGTCGACCAGCTGCACAGCCGCAAGCTGCGCAGCTTTGCGGAAGTGGCGTTCCAGTAGGGCCCGGCTCGCATTGAACGCCGGCTACAGGTCGAGCGGCGAGACGATGCTGAACTTCTTCATGTGGCGGTACACCGTGGCGCGGCAGATGCCCAGTTCGGCCGCTGCCGCGGTGACGTTCCACTTGTTGCGCCTGAGCGCCGCCAGCAGCAGCCCGGCTTCGTCCAGCGCCGCCGGGAGGCTCTCTTCCCTTTCCGCCTTCGGCGGGGTCAAGGTCTCCTCCAGCGGCGGCCGCCCCTCCATCAGTTCGTGCGGCAGGTCGCCGAGTTCGACGCTGCCGCCGTCCGACAGCGCCAGCGCAAAGCGCAGCACATTGCGCAGCTGCCGCACGTTGCCCGGCCACGGGTAGTCCATCAGGCAGGCCAGCGCCGCTTCGGCGAGGACGGGAGATTGCCCGCTCTGGGCCGCTTCCTCGGCGAAGAGGCGTTCGATCAGGTAGCGCTTGTCCTGGCGTTCGCGCAGCGGCGGCAGGAACAGCGTGGCGCCGCACAGCCGGTAATAGAGATCCTCACGGAATTGCCCGCCGGCGATCAGCTTGCGCAGGTCGCGGTGCGAGGCGGCGATCACGGTCAGCTCCACCCGCACCGGCTTGTCGGCCCCCAGCGGCAGCACTTCGCGCTCGGATAGCACGCGCAACAGCCGGGTCTGCAGGTGCAGCGGCATGTCGCCGATTTCATCGAGGAACAGCGTGCCGCGGTCGGACTGCTGGATCAGGCCCTTCATGCCCTTGCTGCGCGCCCCGGTAAAGGTGCCGGGGGCGTAGCCGAACAGCTCGCTTTCGATCAGCGAATCGGGAATGGCGGCACAATTGACGGCGATGAACGGGCGCGCCGCGCGCTCGCTCGATTCGTGCAGGGCCTTGGCGAACACTTCCTTGCCGGTGCCGGTCTCGCCGTGGATCAGGATATTGACGCCCTTGTTCACCAGGCGCTTGGACTGATCCAGGATGCGCTGCATCTGGCGATCGTCGCCGGCCAGCCGGTCGAGTGCGGGACAGGCGGGCAACGGCACGCTCTCGCGCGGAGTTGCAGAGACGGCCGGCCGCGGGGCAATGCGCGGCGGAATGACCGAGGCGTGGAAGAGGTCGTGGTCGAACGTGGCCAGGAGGGCCGCGTCGCCCATGGCGGGCGTGCGGGCGAGTTGGATGATGTCGTCCATGCTGCAACGGAAGATATCGGTCAAGAGATGGCCGATCAGACCGCCGCCGGCATCGTCCAGCCGCGTCCGGCCCAGCCGCTGGCGGGCACCGGAGTTGGCCCCCACCACGACGCCGTCGGCGTCGAAGGCCAGCATCAGTTCGCCGCACACGTCGACCAGCGCTGCCGCCGTGCCCAGGCGCAGAATCCAGCGATTGGCGAAGTGGCGCAGGAAGTTGGCGTCCTCGATCAGTTGCGCATAGAGCAGGGTCAGGTGCAAGGCCAAGTGCTGGCTCTCGCGCGCCTGCGGCGAGGCGAGCATGGAGACGTCGAGCACGCCCATGAATTCGCCGTCGGGCTGGAACAGCGGCGCGGAGTTGCAGCTCAGGGTGATGTGGGTGGCGTCGAAGTGGTCCTCGCGGTGGCAGGTCAGCGGCGCCTGCTCGACGATGCAGGTACCGACGGCGCAGGTGCCGGCGTGCTCTTCGTTCCAGTCCGCACCGAGGTAGAGCCCGGCTTTTTTCAGGTCCGTTTCCAGCGCGTCGTTGCCGATGTAGTCGATGGTGACGCCCTGGGCATCGGTCAGCAGCAGCACGTAGCCCAGCGACGAGACGCGCTTGTAGAGCTGTTCCATGCCGGCGCGGGCGACGTGCAGGAAGTCTTCGGCCTGCTCGCGATGGTCGCGCAGTTCGTGCGCGGTCAAGATGCGCGCGTGGCGGCGGGCAGCCGGGTCGAGGCCGTAGTCGTGCACGCAGCGCGACCAGGAGCGCTTGATCAGGTCGTACGCCGACGAATCCTGGCTCAGCCCGCTGTCGTGCGTGGCGACCGCCAGCACGCGCTCAATGTGCTGGCGCTCGGAAAGGTTCGCCATCTGTTCTCCTCCATGGGTACCCCATCATCGTGTGCGCTACGCGCCTGGGCTGTGCCGCCCCGGGGTTCTTTATCTTTGCCGCAACCGCTCGCATCGTGCGCCGGCCACGCATTGCAGTATAGCCACCCTCGCCCCTCCCCGAGCAGTCCCTCGGAATGTCGCCCCGGCTCAGTATCGTGACACCAGAAAAAAAGGGCGCCCCAGCAGGCGCCCAAACACCACGACAAAGGGGAGGATGTCCTACGTGGTGGGAGTGATCAGAGCTCCTTTCTCTGCATCGCGCCCGCGATGTACTCGGCCTGGCGGATTGCCAGCGCGACGATGGTGAGTGTCGGGTTGGCCGCCGAGCTGGAGGTGAACTGGCTGCCGTCGGAGATGAACAGGTTCTTGATGTCGTGCGCCTGCCCCCATTTATTGACCACGCCGTCGCGCGCCTTGGCGCTCATGCGGTTGGTGCCCATGTTGTGGCTGGCCGGGTACGGCGGCATGTCGATGACGCGGGTGGCGCCGACCGCCTCGGACACCTTGCGGAACTGAGCGAGACCATGCCGGCGGATGGCGGCATCGTTGGCGTGGTCGGTCTTGCTGACGATGGGCACCGGCAGGCCGTACTGGTCTTTCTCGGTGGGGTGCAGGGTGACACCGTTCTGCTCCTGCGCGAAGTCTTCGCCGCACACCCAGACGCAGCTCATGTGGTCGTACATCTCCAGCGCCGAGGTGACGTCGCGCCCCCAGCCGCCGGGCTTCATGAAGGCGGCGGTGTACGGCAGGCCGAGTGACAGCCCTTCGAGGTGATAGCCGCCGAAGAAACCGCGATCCGGGTTGGGGTCGGCCTCGTCCGAGATCACCGCCGCCAGCGCGGTGCCGCGGTACATGTGCACCGGTTTCCGGTGGATGGCCACGGCGGCGGCGGTGGTGTGGGTGAGGTAGTTTCGGCCAACCTGGCCCGATGAATTGGCGAGCCCGTCCGGGAACAGCGACGAGGCCGAGTTGAGCAAGAGGCGCGGCGATTCGATCGAGTTGCCGGCCACGCATACCACGCGCGCCGCCTGGCGCTGCGTGCGGCCGTGCGGGTCGACGTAGACCACGCCCGTGACCTTGCCGCTCTTGTCGTGCTCGATCTTCAGCACCATGCTCTGCGGGCGCAGCTCGACGCGGCCGGTGTCGAGCGCCTTGGGGATTTCGGTGTAGAGCGTCGACCACTTGGCGGTCATTTTGCAGCCCTGCATGCAGAAGCCGAGCTGCTGGCAGCCGGGGCGGCCGTCGTACGCCTGCGAGTTGATCGCCATCGGCCGCACGATCTGCTTGTAGCCGACCTTGCGCGCCCCGGCGGCGATCACCTTGTAATGGTTGTTCTCGGGTAACAGCGGCAGGCCGCTGGCTGCCGTGCCGGCCACGCCCATCTTCTTCTCGGCGCGGAAATAGTAGGGTTCGAGGTCGTCGTAGCCGATCGGCCAGTCGAGCAGGTTGGCGCCGTCGACGTGGCCGTAGGTCGACTTGTTGCGAAAGTCGTGCGGCAAAAAGCGCAGCGCCAGGCCGGCCCAGTGGATGGTGGAGCCGCCCACGCCCTTGACGATCCAGGCGGGCAGATTGGGGTAGGTCTTGGTGTGATGCCAGCCACCCGCCGAGATGCGCTTGTCCAGCCAGGAAATCTTGTTGAACATCGCCCACTCGTCGTTCTCGAAATCGTCGGGCTGGTAGTGCTTGCCTGCCTCCAGTACCACGCACTTGACGCCCTTTTGCGCCAGTTCGTTGGCCAGCGTGCCGCCGCCGGCACCGGAGCCGACAATCACCACCACTTCGTCATCATCCAAACGGAATTGCGTTGCCATTGCTTGTGTCTCCTCAGCGTGCCGGTCGCCCGTGAACGCCGGCTTGTGCTTATTGGCCGCTTACAGCCAGTCGATGTCGTCGAAACCGCGATGCAGGTAGCCGCCCTTCTCCCAGGACGAGCCTTCATAGCCGAACTGCGGCCACAGCGCCTTGTTGTTGTAGAGCCCGGTCACCAGGTTGCCGCGCACCTTCTGGAAGAAGGGGCCGGATTCGATGGCCTTGAGCAGCGCCACACGATCTTCTTCCTTGGCGACCGCGGTGTAGGGGCGCCCATAACGCTGGCGTGCGGAGGCATCAAGCGCGCTCACGCCGTCGGCCAGCAAGCTGGCGGTCGCCGCATTTTTGCCGGCCTCGGCATCCAGCGGCGCGATGGCTTGGCGGTAGTACGGGTCGGCCAGTTTGTCGTGGGGGAAGATATCCCGCGCCATTTTTTCCAGGGTTTTGGCCGTGGCCGGGCTGAGCGTCTTGAACGGCTTGGCCGCCATGGCATTCGGGCTGACCAGCAGCGCCGACAGCGGCACCAGGGTGACGCCGAGCGCGGCCAGCCCGCTGCCCTTGAGGAAGCTGCGCCGGCTCAAGCCGGTTTCGTCAATCGATGTTGTCATCTTTGTCTCTCCCAATCTCCAAATCAGGCTGAATCAGCCTGTCGTGACGGCACCATCCGTTTTAGGGGTGCCCTCCTCGCTTCAACCGCGCTTGGTGGGCGCCGGGCAATAGGGACGGGGAATAACCCTGGCCTTATCTGAATTAACCTGAAGCCCAGTTCAATCAGCAAAATCGGTGCCAGTTTTTACATCCGCCTTAGCAACGCCGAAAACGTGATGAATTTCAATTGATTACACGGCGAAACCCCATCAATCGGGCGTACAGAAAGCTTGAAGCGAGGTTGATATGGCAACGCCCACCAAATAGGAAGCGACACCTGTTGCTTATTCAGTAGCTCGATGCGACAGGTGTAACAGATGAAATGACTCAGGAGACAAGATGAATCACTAGACCGCCCCACGCTCTATGCCGGTTTTGAATGGATTAACCGGCTTGAGTGAGTGCTAATTTATGTCTGCTCGAATCTGGCATATGGATTGCATAAAGCCTCTTCGGCCAACCTGCCTTAATGCAGTGGCCGTTCAAACCAAATCGAGGAGACAACCATGAATCATCCTGAATCGATGCCTACCATGCGTGCAGCGGTGTGGCACGGTAAAAACGATATTCGCGTCAGCGATGTTCCCCTTCCGCTCCCCCCAGGCCCTGGTCACGTCCAGATCCGGGTCGAATGGTGCGGCATATGTGGTTCGGATCTGCACGAATATCTGGCTGGACCGATTTTCATCCCGGTCGACACGCCGCATCCGCTGACCGGACATAAGGGCCAGTGCATTCTTGGCCATGAATTTTGTGGCGAGATTACCGAAATCGGCAGCGGTGTCAGTGGTTTCAGGACAGGGCAACGGGTGGCGGCCGACGCCTGCCAGCATTGCGGCCAATGTCATTATTGCCAGCACGGCCAATACAATTTATGCGAAAGCCTGGCGTTTACGGGACTGATGACCAATGGCGCCTTCGCCCAATACGTGAACGTGCCGGCCAACCTGTTGTATCCCTTGCCGGAGCACTTCCCGCCCGAGGCCGGCGCGTTGATCGAGCCTTTGGCCGTGGGGGTGCACGCCGTCAAGCAGGCCGGCTCGCTGGTCGGCAAGACGGTGGTGGTGATCGGCGCCGGCACCATCGGCTTGTGTACCATCATGGCGGCCCGGGCGGCGGGCGCCAGCAAGATCATCACCCTGGAAATGGCTGATGCCCGCAAGCGCAAGGCGCTGGAAGTCGGCGCCACGCAGGTGCTCGATACCTCGCAATGCGATGCCGTGGCCGTCATCAAGGAAATGACGGGCGGCTACGGCGCCGATATTTCTTTCGAATGCATCGGGCACAAGGCCACCGGGCCGCTTGCGGTCGAGGTGATCCGCAAGGGCGGCAAAGCGATACTGGTCGGCATTTTCGAAGAGCCGAGCCAGTTCAATTTCTTCGATCTGGTCGCCACCGAGAAACAGGTCATTGGCTCCCTCGCCTACGCCGGCGAATTCGCCCATGTCATCGACCTGATCAGCGATGGCCGCTTCGATGTCACCCCGCTGATTACCGGCAGGATTCATCTCGAGGATATTGTCGAAAAAGGCTTCAAGGAACTGGTCGCCAATAAGGACAGGAACGTGAAGATTATCGTCAGCCCGCAACCGAAGTAGGCCTGTTCGTCAGAATGATGCTCGTCCACGGCCACCTCGGTGCGTGGACGAGCCCATCGCCCTCATCTTTCAGAGCAACCCGCGGTTTATTTGCCGCCTTTTTCACCCTCTTTGTTTTCTTCCCCCATACCCTTCTTAAACCCCCGTACGGCCCCACCCAAATCCTCACCGACATGGCGCAATTTTTTGGTCCCGAATAGCAACACGATGACCAGCAAGGCGACGACCCAATGCATGATGCTGAACGACCCCATGGCCTGCTCCTTTTTCCGCCTGCAGTAAAAAAAGGCGCCCCGACGAGCGCCCAATACTCCACCATCACCCGATGCCTAAACGAGCGGTCATCTTTCCGGGAACCGGGGGTCCCACAGCAGGCGCGACTGGTCCCGCTCGTACCCCATACCGGCCGGAAAACTCACCAATTCCAGCTGCAACCCCCAAGGGGCGAGAAAATAGACCCAGGTCAGTCCGGCGGCGGGACCGTCCGTAAACGTGCTGGGTGTATCCAGTACCGTGACATGGCGTGACTTGAGATAGGCCACGGCCTGGTCCATATCATCGACATAAAAAGCCAGATGATGCCCACCGACATCGCTGTTGCGGGGCAGCCTGGTGTTTTGGTCCGGCGCGGCGTATTCGAAGATTTCCAGATTGGTGCCGTTGCCGCAGCGAACCATCTGGAAATCCCGGATTTCGGCACGAGGATGAACGTTGAGGTGCCGCGTCATCCAGTCGTCGTCGAATTTGAACGGGCCAAACGTGAAGTACGGCTCGCACCCGAGCACCTCGACGAAGAAATCCACCGCCTCTTGCAGGTTCGGCACCGTGATGCCGATATGCTGCAATCCGCGCATGCCGGGAAGGCCGGCTGTGGACGGTCTGGACTGTTTCAACTCCGGATCTTTCAACAAAGACATGCTGTCCCTCCTTATGATTTGGCAGGCGTCGGCGACGCCCGCTGTTGCTCGCACTACCCTTGCACTCACCTTTCAGGTCGGGCCGGGCAAGCCGGTCACCATGGCTCATCCGGACCGGACGGGACCCCCAGGCTCGCCCACAGCCTCTGCTGCAAAGAGCACAGCAAAGCCAGCGGCGACAACGTCTCTCCGGCCTCGTCCACGCAGCAGGTGTTGCCGTCGGCCAGCCGCTGCGCCTCGCCTGGCGGGCGTCCGAAGGCGCGGCACAGCAGGGTCCAGTCGGTCCGGCCAAACAGCAGGCCGGCCACGAACAGCACCCCCTTGGCACGACGCACCTGGGCGAGCCCCACCAGCTTGCGCCGCCCCACCACCACCTCGCCGGGCGAGAAGCCGCCGTAGCAGGCCCAGCCGATATCCGGGTCGGCCTCGCGCTGCAAGCGGCGCGCCGTCTCGGGGGTCAGCACCTCGCTGGCGATGCCGACTTCTGCCAGCACCGCGCGGTAGGCCTCGCCCAGCCAGTGGTAGCTCAGCGCCGGTGGCTGCTGCGCGTAGCGGTGGCCGAGCGGCAGCAGGATCGAGGCGCTCAGCATCCACGGCCCGACCAGCACCGCACCGCCGCCGGCATCGCGCGCGGCGAGATCGAGCCCGGCACGCTCACGCACCGTCTCCGCCGAGATGGCGCGGCGCTGCGAGCAGCCCAGCACCAGCGCCGGCTCGCGATAGCCCCAGAAGCGGATGGCCGGGGCCGTCACCGGTTCGGCCAGGTGGCGCCGGTTCCAGGCCTGCTCCTCCTCGGCCGAGACGATGTCCAGCGTCAGCGGCGCGTCCATGGCTAGAGCTCCTCGGCGCTTTCCAGGCGGCGCTTGAGGTCGCCCAGGAACAGCGCCGCCGGGTAGCCGTCCACGGCGCGGTGGTCGAACACCAGGCTCAGCCCCATCAGCGGCGCCGCGACGATACCGCCGTGGCGCACCACCGGCTTATCGATCACCCGGCTGACGCCGAGGATGGCGACCTGCGGCGGGTTGATCACCGGCGAGAAGCCGTCGATGTCGGTCATGCCGAGGTTGGTGACGGTGAAGGTGCCGCGCTGGAACACCCCGGCGCCGAGGCTGCCGTTGCGCGCGCCCTCGGCCAGCCAGCGTGACTCGGCGGCCAGTTCCAGCACCGACAGGTTGTCGGCCTGGCGGATCACCGGCGCCATCAGTCCGCCCGGCACGCTCACCGCCAGCGCGAGGTTGATGTCGTCGACCAGTTCCACCTCCTTGTCGCGCATCAGCGCGTTGAGGTGCGGGTGCTCGCGCAGGGTCAGCGCCAGCGCGCGCAGCACGAAGGCGGTGAGCGTGACCTTGAAGCCGGGATGCTCGGTCATCAGCCGGGCGCGTTTGAGCTGGCACGCGGTGACGTCGACCTCGGCCCACATCGCCACGCGCGGGACCTGCCAGCCCTGGCTCATATTGCGGGCGATGGCGCCGCGCAGGCCGGTGAGCGGGATGCGCTTCACTGCCGGTGGTGCCGTTTCTACAGCGGTGGACATGGCCTAGTCCTCCAGCACGATCAGCACCGCGCCGCGCGGAAAGGTCTCCTGCGCCGCCACCTTGATCGCCGCCACGGTGGCGTCTACCGGTGCCATCAGCTCGTGACTGGTCTTGACCAGCTCGACGGTACCCAGCACTTGGCCGGCGGCGACGCGGTCGCCCACCGCCACCGTCCACTCGTCCACCAGCGCCTCGGTGCCGTCTTCCACGTCGGCCCAGGCCGCGTCGTCCAGAATGATGTCGATCATGTTTGTTCCTTTCACAGTCCGATGGAGGTTGCCAGTTGTGCCTTGACCGCGGCGACGATGCCGTCGACCTGCGGGATGACGTGCTGTTCGAGCGGGCGGCTGAACGGGATCGGCACGGCGTCGACCGCGAGGCGGCGCACCGGGGCCTTCAGGCGAACGGTGTCGAGATGCTCGGCCACCAGCGCGGCGATCTCGCCGGAGAGGCCGAAGTGCAGGTAGTCCTCGTCCGCCACCAAAAGGCGCCCGGTCTTGGCGACCGAGGCGAGCACGGTCTCGGTGTCGAGCGGGACGATGGTCCTGAGGTCGATGATCTCGGCGCTGATGCCCTCTTCGGCCAACGTGTCGGCCGCCAGCACCGCCTTCTGCACCATCTGGCTCAGCGTGACGATGGTGACATCCGAGCCCTCGCGCACCACGCGCGCCTGGCCGAACGGGATGGCGTAGGCTTCCTCGGGGACTTCGTTGGTGCTGCCCTCGAAGTAGGACATCCACGACAGGCCCATGATGCCCTTGTGGTAGCAGAACACCACCGGGTTGTCGTCGCGGATCGCCTGGATCATCAGGCCCTTGGCGTCGTAGGCGTTGGACGGCACCACCACCTTCATCCCCGGCATGTGGGCGAAGCTGGCGTAGAGGCACTGCGAGTGCTGCGCGGCGTCGTTGTAGCCGCCGCCGATGCCGGTCATCACCACCGCCGGCAGCTTGAGGTTGCCGCCCGCCATGTAGGTGTTCTTGGCGAGATGGTTGTAGATCTGGTCGAAACAGACGCCGAAGAAGTCGACGAACATCAATTCGGCGATCGGGCGCAGGCCCTCGGCGGCGGCGCCGATCGCCGCGCCCATGAAGGCGGTCTCGGAAATCGGCGTGTCCATGATGCGTTCCTTGCCGAAACGCTCGTAAAGGCCGGTGGTGGCGCTGAAGATGCCGCCGTATTTGCCGACGTCCTCGCCCATCACGAACACGCGCTCGTCGCGCTCCATCTCCTGGCCGATGGCTTCGGAAATGGCCTGCGCCATGGTCAGCGTGCGGGTTTTCTGTTGCGTAGTCATGCTCTCTCTCCTCGCTGTGCGCTGACTTAATCGACGAACACGTGCCGGTGGGCTTCCGCCACGTCCGGGTAGGGGCTGTGGCGGGCGAAGTCGAACGCCGCCTGCACCTTGGTCCTGATCGCCTCGCGCAACTCGGCGTCGCGCGCGTCGTCGAGCAAGCCCTGCTCGCGCAGCACGGCACCCAGCGCCGGAATCGGGTCGTGTTCGCGCAGCGCCTTCACCTCGCCCTTGGGACGGTAGGTTTCCGGGTCGCCCTGGAAGTGGCCGTAGTAGCGGTCGGTCTTGACCTCGATCAGCGTCGGCCCCTCGCCGCGGCGGGCGCGGTCGATGGCGACGCCGGCCGCCTCGAACACCGCCAGCGCGTCGTTCTTGTCCACCAGCACGCCCGGCATACCGTACCCAGCAGCGCGGTCGGCGTTGCTAGCGATGGCGGTGGAATCGCCCTTCTCCACCGAGATGCCGTACTTGTTGTCCTCGCACACGAACACCACCGGCAGCTTCCACAGCGCCGCCAGGTTCAAGGCCTCGTGGAAGGCACCCTGGTTGGCCGCGCCCTCGCCGAAGAAGGCGATCGCCACCCAGTCCTTGCCGAGCTTCTTCGCCGCCAACGCCGCGCCGCAGGCTTGCGGCGCACCGGCACCGACGATGCCGCTGCAGCTGAACTTGTGCGCAGGATCGAACAGGTGCATGTGCCCGCCCTTGCCGCGCCCGAGCCCGGTGACCTTGCCGAACATCTCGGCGGTCATCTCGTTCAGCGGCACGCCCTTGGCGATGGCGAAGTGGTGCGGACGGTGCGCGCCGACCACGCTGTCCTCGTCGCGCAAGTGGGCGCACACGCCCACCGCCACCGGCTCCTGCCCGGCTGCCAGGTGCATCTCGCCCGGCACCGGCCCGGCGCCGATATCGAAGGCCAACCCCTTCTGGATCTTGGGCGGCAGCTTGCCCTCCAGATAGACCTTGACCATGGTCTCTTCGTATTCGCGAATCTCCACCATCGTCCGGTACATCCAGAGCAGGCGGTCTGATGTCGTTTCCATGTCTCGTCCTCCTTTGCGAACGTGTTGCCGGAGCCTCTCGTCGACGCACTGCGCGACTGTCACGGACACCGAGCTCCTGATCCCTTAATGGCAAGAACGGTGCCAGCTCCAGCGCGACGGCCAGCCAGCGACGCGAAAATCCATTTATCTTCTTAAATATCAGATAGTTGCATAGAAAAAACAGGGCGAACCGGCATCCAGAACGCACTGCCAGCGCCAACCCCGGAGGGGAAATCTGGAAAAACGAGGGAAGGAAAGCTGCGACAGCTGTCGCATTGCTACGGCCGGGTTGCGACAGGTGCCACAGACATGACAGGCGCGGTGGCCAGGACGGGATGGGGGGCCGGTGCAGCGGCGGCGTGCCAGCAGATTGAATTAATCAGTTTAAGGTTCTTTAATTAACTTCACTCTCGCACCATACCGCGCACCGCTCACACCCGGTGCAGGCACAGGAGCACGGCGTCGTCAGCCGGCGGGCAAGCACATGCCCCAGGCACAACGTCGCACCTCAGACCTGGACCAAGAGCCTGTTCACGGTCTTCTTGCGGCGGGAACAAACCTTAAAGCGGCTTTGAAGGGTAACGATCATGACCACACCGCGTTCTTCCGCAGGCGCATCGCCCAAACCGGGTCGCCCGCCAGCCATGCCAGCGGACGACGCGCAGTCCGCCCCGCACGCGTCGGAAGCGCGGATGGACGGAACCGGCACCCTCGACCCGCTCGGCATCGCCACCCCGATCATGCAGGCGCAGCTCGGCTGGCTGCTGCACCCGCAGGAGCTGGCCGCGCGCCTGACCCGGCTCTCATCCGACCTGTGGCAGCTGCAGCGGCACAGCTGGCTGCGCCAGCTCGGCTTGGCCGACGCCGATCCGATCCCGGCCAAGGCCGACGACACCCGCTTCGCCGACCCGATCTGGTCCGAGTCGCCGGCGTGGGATCTGGTCAAGGAGTGGTATCTGGTCTACACCCGCCATACCCAGGACATGCTCTACGACACCCCCGGCCTCGCGGACAAGGAACGCCGGCGCGCCGCCTTCTGGTGGCGCAACTGGCTGAACGCGGCCGCCCCCACCAACTACCTGTGGAGCAACCCGGTGGCGCTGCGCAAGGCGTTGGAGAGCCATGGCGAGAGCCTGGCGCAGGGATTCCAGAACTTCCTCGCCGATGCCCGGGCCGGCAGCGTGCGCATGACCGACCCGGAGGATTTCGCGGTCGGCGTCAATCTCGCCACCACACCCGGTGCCGTGGTGTACCGCAACCGCCTGCTCGAGGTGATCCACTACGCCCCACGCCAGCCGCAGGTACACGCCGAGCCGGTGGTGATCGTCACGCCGTGGATCAACAAGTTCTACGTGCTCGACCTCACCCCGAAAAACAGCATGATCCGCTTCCTGCTCGATCAGGGGTTGGACGTTTTCATCACCAGTTGGAAGAACCCGGACGCCTCGATGAGCGAGGTGCGCTTCGACGACTACCTCACCGAGGGCGTCGACACCATCATGCAGCTGGCCCGCCAGTTCAGCGGCGCCGCCAAGGTCCACGCCGTCGGCTACTGCATCGGCGGCACCGCGCTGGCGATGTACCTGGCCTGGGCCAACCGGCACTACGGCGCGGACGCCACGCCCGTGGCCGACGCCACCTTGCTCACCACGCTGGTCGACTTCCACAAACCGGGCGACATCGAAGTCTTCATCGACGACGCCAGCGTGCGCCACCTGTGCGCGCGGATGGAGCAGCAGGGCTTCCTCGACGGCAAGGACATGGCCGCGGCGTTCCGCCTGCTGCGCACCAACAGCCTGATCTGGCACTACGTGGTACATGGCTGGCTGTACGGCGAAACGCTGCCCGCCTTCGACGTGCTGTACTGGAACATGGACACCACGCGCATGCCGAAGGCCATGCACGCCTGGTACCTGACCGAGCTCTACCTGCACAACCAGCTGATCGTGCCCAACGCGCTGACGGTGGCCGGCGAGATGCTCGACCTCGCCGCAATCGACCAGCCGCTGTACGTGGTGTCCGCCGAGGACGACCACATCACGCCGTGGAACCAGACCTTCAAGATCATCAACCACGGCATCGGCGAGAAGCGCTTCATCCTGTCGAGTTCCGGGCACATCGCCGGCATCGTCAACCCGCCGGTCACCCCGCCCAAACGCCGCTACTGGGCCGACATCGCGCACCGCTCCGACCGCCCCGAGCACTGGCAGCAGCGCGCCGAGGAGCACCCGGGCAGCTGGTGGGAAGACTGGATGGCGTGGCTCAAGCCGAAAGCCGGAGCACTGGTCGACGCCCCGCCGCTGGCGACGACGGACTTCCCCGCGCTGGACGCCGCCCCCGGCCGCTACGTGCTGGAACGCTGACGCCCCGTCGACAGCGATAGGTGTCACACACTGCTGGACACCGCACGGGAACGCGACTGGCGATGACGAGGGCGGTGTCGTCAGGCGAAGAAGGCATCGGCAACCTCCTCCTGTGCAGTCTGCATATGACAGCCGGCCGGGATGGCTATAGTACACATGATGACATCCCCTACTTCCGCTCCTCCCGCCCCACCGGGCATCGCGCCCGGCCGCGTCCTCGCCGTGCGCGGACCGGTGGTCGATATCCGCTTCCAGCGCCTGCCCCCCATTGGGCAGGCGCTGGCATTACAGATGGATGGCGAGAGCATCACACTCGTCGTGTTTCAGCATCTGGACGAAACACGCGTGCGCGCCATCGCCTTGCATCCGACCGACGGTGTCGCCCGCGGCCTGACGGTAAGCGACACCGGCGGTCCGCTGGC
Source organism: Pseudogulbenkiania sp. FW507-F1 (assembly GCF_058781125.1). Taxonomy (NCBI): domain Bacteria; kingdom Pseudomonadati; phylum Pseudomonadota; class Betaproteobacteria; order Neisseriales; family Chromobacteriaceae; genus Pseudogulbenkiania; species Pseudogulbenkiania sp. FW507-F1. Next base: position 159,646 of record NZ_JBYSWM010000005.1, read on the forward strand.
GGTCCCGATCGGCGACGATTGCCTGGGGCGGCTGCTCGACGTGCTGGGCCGGCCGCTCGACGACGGCCCACCACTCAATGCGGCGCGCCTCTGCCCAATACTGTCCGCGGCGCCGCCACTGACCGATACGGTCCCGGCCGAAACCATGCTGCCCACCGGCATCAAGGTGATCGACCTGCTATGTCCGTTCGTACGCGGCGGCAAGACCGGGCTGTTCGGCGGTGCCGGCGTGGGCAAGACCGTGCTGATGATGGAGTTCATGCACGCCGTGAGCAGCCTCTACCAAGGGGTGTCGGTCTTCGCCGGGGTGGGAGAGCGGATACGCGAAGGCCACGAGCTATGGCATGAAATGCGCGAAAGCGAGGTGATGGCTCGTGCCGTGCTGGTTTTCGGACAAATGGATGAGTCGCCCGGCGTGCGCTACCACGCCGGCTTCACCGGCCTCACCTATGCTGAATATCTGCGGGACCACGGCCACGCCGAAGTGCTTTTCCTGATGGACAACCTGTACCGCTTCGTTCAGGCCGGCACCGAGATTTCCGGGCTGCTCGGCCGTATGCCCGCCAGCGTGGGCTACCAGCCCACCCTGCTGACCGAAGTGGCCAGCCTGGAGGAACGCATTCTCTCCACCAGGAACGGGGCCATCACCTCGGTACAGGCGGTGTACGTGCCAGCCGACGACATGAGCGACCCGGCGGTGACCGCCATCCTGGCCCACCTGGACGCCAGTGTCATCCTGTCACGCGAGCAGGCGGCGCGCGGCATCTACCCGGCGGTGGACCCACTCGCCTCCAGCAGCCGCCTGCTCGACCCGCGCAGGGTGGGTGAACGCCATTACCGGCTGGCGCGCGCGGTACGAGAGCACCTGGCCCGCTACAAGGAACTGGAAGACATCATCGCCATGCTCGGCGTGGAAGAACTGTCGGCCGACGACCGGCGCGTGGTGGCGCGGGCTCGCCGACTACAGCGCTACCTGACCCAGCCGTTCCAGGTCGTTGCCGAGCACACCGGTCAGCCCGGCGTGACGGTAGCGCTGGAAACCACGCTGGGTGACTGCGAGCGCTTTCTCGACGGCGCCTACGACCGTCTGGCGGAGGAGGAGTGTTATATGCGCGGAGCCATGCCGACATGAGCACGCTGACGCTCGAGTTGCTCGACGGACGCAGCGTGGAGCGACTGGAAGACATCGCCAGCCTGGTGGCAGAGGATGCAACGGGCCAGTTCGGCCTCTTGCCGGGACATGAGGCGCTGATCACCGCACTGCAGCCCGGCCTGCTGCGCTGCCGCTTCGTCGACGGCCGTTGGCGCTACCTCGCCTGCAGCGGCGGCGCGTTGGTGTGCCGCCATAATCTGGTTCAGCTGGTGAGCACGCGCTTCGTGAGCGCCGAGCGCGACGATCAGTTGACGGCCCAGCTGGCGCACCTGCTCCAGCGCGAGAAAGGCGAACGCAGCGTTGACCAACAGGCACGTGATGAACTCGAGCGCGCCCTGATCAAGCGCCTGCGCGAATGGTCGGAGACACGTCACCCATGAGCCAGCGCGACGACAAGCTGCGCGACAGCCTGCAAACGCAACTCCAGCGCCGCCGGCGCTTCCGGCCCGGCGGGCCGATCGGGCTGATCCTGATCGGCGGCACCGTCGGCTTGCTGTTCGTGGTGCCGCTGCTGCTCGGTGCCTACCTGGGACGCTGGCTCGACACCCATCTGGCGGGTTACTCGGTACGGTGGACCATCAGCCTGATCGTGCTCGGCATCGTCGTCGGCGCCTACAATGTGTACCGCTTTCTGAAGGGGCTGGACCAATGAACGGCTTGTCCGGCAGCGTCTGGCTCACGGTGGCCGGCATCGGCCTGAGCGAGCCGCTGATCCTGTCCGCCGCGCTGACGGCACTGTTCGCCGTCCTGGCCTACGCCCTTGGCCGCCGCCTGTCCGGCCGACCGGATCGCCTGCAGATAGCAGCCGAAGCCGTACTCATGCTGATGACCGAGGCGGTGGCCGAGGTCGTGCCGGCGCCGGCCGTGCCGCGCGTACTGCCTTTCATCGCCACGCTGTGGCTGTTCATCCTCGCCGCCAACCTGATGGGCGTGGTGCCGGGCCTGTCGGCCCCCACGCGCGATCTCTCGGTCACCGCCGCCCTGGCGGTGCTGGTATTCCTGGCCGTGCACGTGTACGGCATCCGCGCCGCCGGCTGGCACCGCTACCTGCGCCACTATCTTCAACCCAGTCCGATCCTGCTGCCATTTCACCTGGTCAGCGAACTGACGCGCACGCTGGCGCTGGCTGTGCGTCTGTTCGGCAACATGATGAGCCTGGAAATGGCGGCGCTCCTGGTGCTGCTGGTGGCCGGTTTCCTGGTGCCGGTGCCTTTGCTGCTGCTGCACGTGATCGAGGCGCTGGTGCAGGCCTATATCTTCGGGATGCTGGCGCTGATCTACATCGGGGGCGCGCTGGAAGCCGCACAGCCGCCCGAACCCCCTTCCCCCACGGAGTCCGCAACATGACCGACATCCATCTTTTCAGCATGGTATCCACGGTGGTGGCCGGTTTTGCCATCGCATTGGGTGTGTTTTTTCCCGCCCTCGCCATGGGGCGCGCCATCGCCCAGGCGCTCGATGCGCTGGCGCGCCAGCCGGAAGCGGAGAAAGCGATCAGTCGCACCCTGTTCATCGGTCTGGCGATGATCGAATCGTTGGCAATCTACTGCCTGGTCGTGGTGCTGATCATCCTGTTCCGCAACCCCCTGCTCGAATACCTGCTGCATTGAGGGAGATCTGGCCATGGACCTGGACGCCACTACGTTCATCCTGGAGATCGTCAACTTCCTGGTCCTGCTGTGGCTGTTGACGCGCTTTCTGTACCGACCGCTGCAGGCAGCCATCGCGGCTCGCCAGCAGCAACACGAACAGGCCTATCAGACGTTGCAGGCCGAGCGCGCCGAACTGGAAGCCCAGCGGGGGCAACTGGCGGCTCGGCACGCCGAGATGGAGAGCCAAAGTGACAACGCACGCCACCAGCTGGCCGCGGAGATCGACGCCGAGCGCGCCAAGCGTCTGACGGAACTCTCGTCCGAGCTCGCCAGCGAACGCGCCAAGGCCAAGGTAAGGCTCGCGGCCTGGCAGGCCCGGCAGGCGCAACAACAGGATGAGGAGGCGGCGCAGCGCGCAGAAGCCTTCCTGCGCGGTTATCTCACCCGGTTGGCCGGACCGGAGCTCGAGCACGCCATTGTCGCTCTGTTTCTGGCCGATCTGGCCGCCTTGCCCGAAGAGACCCGCCGCCCCTTGCAAGCCAGCACCTTGGCAAGCGTCGAGGTGGCTAGCGCCTATGAAATGACGGAATCACAGCGCAATCAGGTCGAAAACGCCCTGACCACGCTGCTCGGCTTTACGCCTCAATTCGACTGGCAGCGCGACCCCGCGCTCATCGCCGGGCTGGCGGTACGGCTCGACGGCCACCTACTGGAAGCCAGCCTGGCCAAGTCGATTGATGGACTGCACACCACCGCGACAGCACCGAACCCGGGCAGTGCCGCATGAGCGCCAACGCGGGCATCGGGCTCACCATCGAAGAACGCGGCGAGATCGTCGGCATCGCCGACAGCATCGCCTGGGTCGGTGGGTTGCCCTCGGCCCGGCGCGGCGAGCTGCTCGAACTGGAAGGTGGTAGTTACGCCCTCGCCGACCAGCTCGACGAAAAGCTGATCGGCGCCATTCTGCTCGACTCCTCGCGCCGCGTCGCCGCCGGTACTCGCGTGCGCCGCTCCGGGCGCAGGCTGACCATTTCGTGCGGAGACACCCTGCTGGGCCGGGTGATCGACCCGCTCGGGCGCATGCTGGATGGACAGGCAGAACCGCAAACCCACACCAGACGCCCGCTCGAAGCCCCCTCGCCGCCCATCATCGCCCGCACGGCAGTAAGCCGCCCGCTCTACAGCGGCAACACCATCATCGACACCCTGCTGCCGATCGGGCGTGGCCAGCGCCAACTCATCATCGGCGACGACGGCACAGGAAAGAGCTCGCTGGCACTCGACGCAGTGATCAATCAGCGCGGCCAGAACGTGCGCTGCGTCTACGTGCTGATCGGCCAGCGCCGCGCCGCCGTGACCGAGGCGATCGACCTGCTGACGGAGTCCGGCGCGCTTGCCCATACCACCGTGGTGGTAGCCGAGGCGAGCGCCCTACCCGGTATTCAATACCTGGCCCCGTTCGCCGGCTGCGCACTGGCAGAAGACTGGATGCACGCGGGTCACGACGTGTTGACCGTGTTCGATGATCTTGGCCGGCATGCCCAGGCCTATCGCGAACTGTCGCTGCTGCTGCGCCGCCCTCCCGGGCGCGAGGCCTATCCGGGTGACATTTTCTACCTGCACTCGCGCCTGCTTGAACGTGCTACCACGCTGGCGCCAGAACAAGGCGGCGGCAGCCTGACCGCGTTACCCATCGTGCCGACCCAGCAAGGCGAGCTGGCGGCCTATATTCCGACCAACCTGATCTCGATCACCGACGGCCAGATCTATCTGAGCCAGCCCTTTTTCGCCGCCGGCATGCTGCCCGCCATCGATATCGGCCGTTCGGTATCCCGCATCGGCGGCAAGGCGCAGGATAAACCGATTGCCAGGGAAGCCGGTCGGCTACGGCTCGACTACCTGCAATTTCTCGAACTGGAAATGTTCACCCGCTTCGGCACGCGGCTGGAGCCCGGCATGGCGGAGCGCGTTGCACGTGGCCACTTGCTACGCGAGTTGTTCCGGCAAAGCCGGCTGGAGCCCCGCCCGATCACCTACCAAATGGCTTGGCTGATTGCCCTGAACCAAGGCTGGCTGGATCTGGATGCCAATGCCTTGGCGCCGCTTCTCGCTCAACTGGCCCAGCACAGCGCCAGCGCTCCGGCGCTGACCGCGCCGCGCGAACAGTGGGTGATGAGCGTGGCCACCTGGCTGGGGCGCCCATGAGCGGCGCGGCCCTGCGCGGGCACCTGCGCATGCTTGCGGAACTGGGCAAGATCGTTGGCGCCATGCGCAACCTTGCCTACGCCGAAGTCCAGCGGCTCAACCGCCTGACCCAGTCGCAAGCTCGGGCGGAGGAAGTGCTGCGGCAGGGCTTGGCGGAGAGTCATGGTGGAGCGTCGAGCAGCAAAGGCCGGCCCTTGTGGCTGGTCATTGGAGCGGAACGGGGCTTTTGTGGCGGCTTCAACGAGCGCCTGCAAGCCGCCTTGCCAGCGCTGTGTGCCCGCTACCCGGATGCGGTCTGGTTCGTGTCGGGTGACCGTCTGAGCCAGAACACTCAACCGCTGCCTCTTTCGTTCGAGGCTCTTCCCGGCTGCAACACGGCAGAAGAGGCTGCGGACTGCATCGAGGCTTGGCTCGATATGCTGTGGCCACGCTGGAGTGACAGCGAACCCGGGACCGAACTGTTCGTGTTGCACCATGCGGAGCATGAACTTTGCGAGCAACGCCTGCTGCCGCTGCCAACACTGCCGCCCCCCTCCCCTGGGCCGCCCCCGCTACGCACGCTGCCCGATGCCGTCTTGCGGCCAAAGCTGCAGACCGAGTGGTTGCGCGTCGCGTTGCTAGGCGCGCTGTTCCAGTCGCTGCAGCAGGAAAATCGCTGGCGTCTGGCGCAGATGCAGCGGGCACAAGACCATCTGGATGATACCGGTACCCGCCTGAAGCGAGCCTACTTCCGCCAACGCCAGGCCGACATCACCAGCGAGCTGGAAACCTTGATGTCCTCGCTCGATGTCGGACTCGCGCCGCCAGGTGCAAGCTGGCACCGCCATTCCGGCAGCTCCTGACCGTACCAGTGAGAGCCATTGCCATATGGGGAGCGGAGCCCTCTCGGTCGCCGCCTCCCGCTAGCATCATCCTACGCCGCGGCCTCCGCCCGGCGGTCCAGGTACTCGCGAACTATCGGTTTACTGAGTCTCGGTCTTTTCCTTATAACCGGGCGAGGTTTTCAGCTTGAAGTCGAGCCAGCCCGAAGGCGGGTTACGGGGAACGTGATAGCGGATGAATCCATAGCCCAACGCGGTATGGCAGGCATTGCAGCCCCTTTCGGCCTCGGCAAAGCGAGGATTGAACTGACTGAGGTCCTTCTTGTTGATGGCTGTCTGGAGCGGTACCAGATAATTCTCTTCAAGCGCTTTCAACATGGGCGCCCGCCCGGGCCGCGTCGCCTCGCCCACCTCCTGGGCTTCCAGCAACTCCTTCAACTGATAATCGGCCAGGCCCCAGTTACCGCCGTTGGCCGCCCAGTAGAGGTTGGCAAACCGCGTACCGATTTCGTTCATGACGACCCCGAGGCCGGGTTGAATCTCGGCCAAGGCATCGATCCGCTGCTCCGGGGGGCCGTCAAAAATGCTCTTGCCGACCTTCTCTTCGGCCAACGTTGGCAAACAAACCAATAAGACCGCGCAACCGCCTAGCAACCAGTGTTTCATAGCCACCTCCCCAGAAAGAGTCCATTCGGACGGTGCCCACACCATTTTCGGCCCGGAATGCGGAGTGAGCGCTTCCAGCTTAGGTCGCCTCATTTGCTCCAGCCACATCGATAATCGCACTCCGGTCGGCAACGGTAGTTACTGTCGATCACATCGCACCCGTTGTGCCCGAAAAAAAAATGGATGGCGATCCATCCACTCGACCGGGTCGCGGCCATGGAAAAACCTTGCGAGCACCACGCACTGGCTCCCTGCCGCCAAGCAGCGGGGCGCCGTATTCGCCGACTTCTCCACGAACGACGTCGAAACCTACAGGAAGATGCCCAAGGCAGTGATCACACAGTGCGGAGCAAGGGTACAACCGCCACAGGCGAAAGGCGGCTTGACGGGAAAGGACTGATGCTGCTCAAAACCAAAGAGGCCCCTAGCCTCTTTAACACGGTTGGAAAAATCCGTATCGGGCTGTTTTTTACAAATACCATGCAAACGTTCCGGCTCTTCGAATACCTCTCGATTGTGAATGATTGCCACCTCATTCAAAAGCAAGGCTTTTCGATGCACCCAAAGAAGCTGCCCGGGATTATCAGCTCCCGCTATGATGCATGATTTTTAACGGCCCCTCTATTTCTCATTTCGGTCGGAGTGATACCAAACTCCGTCTTGAAAGAACGAGTAAAATGGGAAGACCCGATAAATCCACACTCGAATGCAATATAAGATATTTGATGCTTGGTGTTAAGCAGGAAATGCCGGGCATGGTTTAACCTTAGCTTCAAGGAAAAAGACGCAGGTGTCATGCCCAACTCAACATGAAACAATCTTTCGAGCTGCCTAAGGCTGACATTGACCTTCCGAGAAACATCCTCAATTGAAAGCGGGTTACTCAGGTTGCGTTCGATCAAAAGCATGGCTTTTCGCACCACCAGGTTCGATACTTTTTCTGTCAAAACAGGCTGTGGCTGAGGAGTGGCTGCCGGCAGAGGCATTTCCTCAAGCATAATGCGGAGAGCCCGTGCTGCTTCGAATTTTCCACAGTGTTTTTCGATGAGATGCGCAGCCAGATGCGTTACCCCCGCCCCGCCGGCACACGTCATTCTCTTGCCATCTATGATGAATAATTCATCCGAACTAACCGGCAGCTTTGGAAATTCGGCCTCAAAATGTTGATGGTGAAACCAACTAACACAGCAATTATGGCCTTGCATCAGCCCTGCGCGTGCCAATATGAAGCTTCCCGTGCAAATACCCACAAGCGGTATACCCAATTCCGCTGCGCTTTTCAGATAGCTTAGCAATTGATTGGATATTTTCTTCCCGGAGTGCAATAGACCACCGACGACGACAATATAGTCAAATGACTTTGGATCTTCCAGCCCTGCGGTGGGGATCACCTCCAGGCCACAACTGGAGGCAATCGGTCGACTGTCATGGCTTAAAACTTTCCATTTGCAACGAATCTGCCGGCTAAAGTCGCCGTCATCTGCTGCCAGCCTCAGCGCATCAACGAAGTTTGAAAACGCACTCAGCGTAAACTGAGGCGCGAGTATGAAGGCAACCGACAATGGCTTTACTACTTCATTCTGCTTGGACACTAAATGATTGTTACCCATAACGATACTATCCATTCTTGATAGCCCTCCCACGCAGCTTTAAATGATTGCCATTTGCTGGTGAAGTCTTTCCCTTCGATGACCCGGATGCCCCTGCACAATCGTGAGCATCTTTCTGTTTGTTACGTTCGATAATTGCAACGCTTGCCAAGGCCAGTCAAGTTCTCACTGGAAGTCCGGGGGTGTCCCCCAAGAGACTGGTTGTTGACGCTCCATGCCGCTGCAATGGGACGGTTGCGGGTCTTCCCTGACCGCAATCTCCCGTCAATACACGCTTTTCAGGTACCCCACATCCTCCTACTTCATTTACGCGAACACTCCGCACCCGTGATGCATTACCAAAAGTCAGTGAAAGGGTGCAGGAAATGTAACTGGATGCTGGGGGCAGACTTGATACGCTGTAGCCAAGCATTACACACAGATCACGAGTGATTCTGAAAGCGCCTCTCCTACGGTTGGTAGGGTGCGGCTGCGAGCCGAGGAGCATGCGGCCGAGGCCCACGAACACGAAGAGATTGCACAGGACACTCATTGCGTAAGCTTCAAGGAATCCGGCAAGTCGGTGCAGGTGGCAAGCGGGATGACCCTGCATGCGGCCGCGGCCAGTGCCGGTCTCACCATCCCCAAAGCCTGCGGCATGGGCATCTGCGGCACCTGCCGGGTGAGGGTGCTGGAGGGCGAGACGGAGATGAATCACAACGGCGGCATCACGGACGAAGAAATCGCCGAAGGCTATGTGCTCACTTGCTGTACCAAGGCCAAATCGGATGTGAGTCTAGAGTACTGATTCGGAGTAAGCCATCTGGGGCGGGGTCGTATTCGGACGCGAACGCTCCGTAGACCGCCCCGCCCGGATCGAGGCCCGGCACGCCTCCCTGCCCCCAGCCGTACACCACCTATACTGAAAAGTATGGTTGGAGGCAAAGATCATGACGACACCAAAGGTTGCGGGAAACGATGCGATCGGGGCCAGCTGCGTCACCCCGGACGACTACGCTCGCCTGTACCGTGCGCTGCGCACCCTGAGCGCGGGCAACCGGGCGCTGGCGCGGGCGCCGGACGAGCAAACCTTGCTGCAGGACATGTGCAACGCCATCGTCGAGCAAGGCGGCTACCGCATGGCCTGGATCGGCTACATCGAGCACGACGAGCACCAGAGCATCAAGCCGATGGCCCATGCCGGCGTCGAAGAAGGCTTCCTGCAACTGCTCGACCTGACCTGGTCCGAGCAGAGCACCACACCGTCCGGCCTCGCCATCCGTACCGGCAAGCCGCAGGTCGGGCATGACGTCCTGAACGACCCCGCCCTAGCCACACTGTTCGAGGAGCAAAAACGGCGCGGCTACGCCGCGGCGAGCGCCTATCCGCTGGTGATCGACGGCGAAATCGGCGGCAACCTGAGCATTGTCGCCGGCGAATACAACGCTTTCGGCGAGGAAGAGTTGCGCGTGCTCAGCGAGTTGGCCGAAGACGTCGCCTACGGCATCAGCGCCCTGCGCAGCCGGGAGCGCCACCAGGAAGCCGAAGCGGCCATGCACCGCATGGCGTATTACGACCAGCTCACCGGGCTGCCCAACCGTACCCTGTTTCTCGATCAGCTCGGGCGCATGATTGCTGCTTCGAGCCCCCCCTTCCGCCCGTTCGCGGTGGGCATCCTCAACGTCACCCAGTTCCGGGAGATCAACGACGTACTGGGCTACCAGCAAGCCAACGAACTCTTGCTGCAGGTGGCCGCCCGCCTGCAGCCGCAGATCGACCAGGGGTATTTCCTCGGGCGCGTGAGCGACAACGAGTTCGCCATCCTGCAGCCCAACACCGACGCCGAGCGCGCCTCGCAGGAGGCGCTGCGATTGTTGCGCCAGTTCGACGAGCCGCTCACCGTGGCCGGTATCCAGGTCGATGCGCGGCTGCGTATCGGACTCTCGCTGTTTCCGGGGCACGGCCAGGAGCCGGACGCGCTGATGCGGCGTGCCACCATGGCGTCGCGCCAGGCCCTGCGTTCGGCAGTGAACTACACCATCTTCAACGGCAGTCTCGACAAGGAATGCACCCGCCACGTCTCGCTGATCGCCGAATTGCACCATGCCATCGAGCATGACGAGCTTCGCCTCTACTGCCAGCCCAAGATCCAGTTCGACACCGGCAAGCTGTGCGGCGCCGAGGCGCTGGTGCGCTGGCAGCACCCCGAACGCGGACTGGTCCAACCCGACCTCTTCATCAAGCTGGCGGAGCAGGCCGGCATGATCACCTCGCTCACGCATTGGATACTGGAAGCGGCCTTCCGGCATATCTACACGCTGGAACAGGCCGGGCGCCCCACCCCGCTGGCGGTCAACCTGTCGGCGCGCGACCTGCTCGACCCGCGCCTGGCCGAGCGCATCCGCGGCCTGTTCCTCACCTGGGGCATAGACCCCGCCCACCTGCAATTCGAGCTGACCGAAAGCGCCCTGATGGACGACCCCGGCGGCGCGCTGGCGACGCTCAACCAGCTCAAGGCGCTCGGGGTGCAACTGGCGGTGGACGACTTCGGCACCGGCTATTCCAGCCTGAGCTACCTGCAGCGGCTGCCGGCCGACACCATCAAGATCGACCAGTCGTTCGTCGGCGCCATGATCGCCGACCAGGAGTCGGACACGATCGTACGCTCGACCATCGACCTGGGGCACAACCTGGGACTGCACGTGGTGGCCGAAGGCGTGGAAAACCGCGACATCTGGAACCGGCTGGCGACGCTGGGCTGCGACATCGCCCAGGGCTACTTCGTCAGCCGGCCGATCCCGGTGGAGCAGTTCGACAGCTCCTGGCACACCACGCTTGCAGCCTGACCCCGGCCCGCCCGCGCACCCCACTCG
>NZ_JBYSWM010000060.1:0-3282 GCF_058781125.1 Pseudogulbenkiania sp. FW507-F1
TTGCGGGAGTTGGGCAGCGGCTGGATGGCGGCTTGGTCCACCACCATTTCGGTATTCAGGTTGGTCGGCGCGTTCATGGTCATCCTCGTTTATTCATCTCGTCATCAGGCGCCGAAGACGCGGCCCAGGTACACCACCAGCAGCATGTAGCCGGCAATGAAAATGGCCTCGCTGCTCATCAGCACGATCGGCTTCCAGCCCAGTTCCGCCAGCTTTTCCAGCGAGGTCTTGACGCCGAGGGCGGCGATCGAGGTCACAAGGCACCAGCGCGATACGGTCGAGCTCGCTTCCACCACTTGATGCGACAGCAGCCCCAGGCTGTTGAGCGCGGCTAGCCCGGCAAACACCACCAGGAACATCGGCAGGATCGGGGTCTTGCTGCCGGCCGTGGCGGTTTTCTTGCGCTCAGCGTGGAAGGTCAGCGCCAGGATCACCACCACCGGCATCAGCATGGCGACGCGGAACATCTTGGCCAGCGTGGCGGCGTCGCCCACTTCCGGCGAGATGATCAGGCCGGCGCCCACCACCTGCGCCACGTCGTGGATCGAACCGCCCAGGAACAGGCCGGCTTCCGCGGTGGAGAGCCCGGCATGCTTGACGATGAGCGGGTACAGCACCATGGCCAGCGTGGAGAAGATGGCGATGCCGATGGCGGTGAGCAGGGTGTAGCGCTCGTTTTCCCGCGTCGCCGGCAGGGTGGAGGAGATCGCCAAGGTGGCCGAGATGCCGCAAATGCCGGTGCCGCCGCCGGAGAGCAGGCCCAGCATCGAGGGCAGGCCGAGCAGGCGCGCCATCAGGATGCCGAAGCCGATGGTCAGGCCCACCGCGCCGATCAGCGCGCCGACCCCGGTCAGGCCCAGGTCGCTGACGTCGCTGGCGACGATGCGGGCGCCGAGCAGGGCGACGCCGAAGCGCACCAGCTTCTTGGCCGAGAGTTCGATGCCGGGCTGGCATTTCTCCGAATCGGCCAGGAAGTGGAAGGCAATGCCCATCAGCAAGGCATAGAGAAACTGCGGGCCGCCGTAATGCTCGGACACGAAGGTCGCGGCGATGGCGATGACGCCGCAGAGCATGATGCCGGGAAGAAGCGCCCGGGTCTGCGCGAACATCACGGGTTGGGCGAGACTGCTGGGAGGGATCATCGTGTGGGTCTCCGGTGATGGACATCGTTCCCGCCCCGCCTCGAGCCCCGACGAGACGGGGGTGGGAGGGGGCGGATTGGGGCTGGGCCGGTGTGGCCAGCACTCAAACAAATAACAAAAAACGGTACAAATAATTCCGTTAATTTGTTTTTTGAAAACTATAAGTCGGGCACCAGGGGAATGCAATAGTGAATTTCAAATATCGATACAAAACGTACTGATATTTTGTTTTTTAGAAAAAGACAGCGGGCCGCCGAGGAGGTGTCGGCGGCCCGCTGGAAGGGGAAGGGTTTACAGCTTGGTGTAGTCGGTGGAAGGCTCAGCCAAGGTGGTAGCCGGTGCACCCTTGCGGAAAACCTGGCGTACCACGTAGCCCAGCAGCAGGATGCCCAGGCTGGCCACGCCCAGCAGCAGCGGCGAGCGCTGGTCCGGGATGAACGCCATGGCCACCACGATGCCGATCATGCCGGCGATGGCGAGGTAGGTCAGGTAGGGGTAGGCCCACATCTTGACGCGCAGCCGTTCCGGCGCCTCGCGCTCCAGGCGGGCACGCAGGCGCAGCTGCGAGATGGCGATCAGGATGTAGACGAAAATCGCCACCGTGCCGTAGGAATCGACCAGGAAGGCGAACACCTTGTCCGGCGAAATGTAGGACATCACCACCGCCGCGTAGCCGAACAGCGTGGCAAACAGGATGGCGCGCACCGGCACGCCGTTGCGGGTCAGCTTGGCCAGCGATTTGGGCGCGTCACCGCGCTTGGTCAGGGCGAACAGCATGCGCGACGACGCGTACAGGCCGGAGTTGAGGGCCGACAGCACGGCGGTCAGCACCACGGCGTTCATGATCTGCGCCGCAGCCGGGATGCCCATCGCGTTGAGCGCGCTGACGTACGGGGTGGCGATGCCGGGCGAACTCCACGGCACCAGGCAGACCACCAGCAGCACCGAGCCGACGTAGAAAACCAGCACCCGGGTGATCACCGAGTTGGTGGCCTTGGCGATGGCTTTTTGCGGTTCGGCGGTTTCCGCGGCGGCGATGGTGACGATCTCGGCGCCGAAATAGAAACCGGTCGCCGCCACCGCCCCGGTCAGCACCGGCACCCAGCCATGCGGGGCAAAGCCGCCGTGCGCGGTCAGGTTGCTGACGTTGAGGCTCGCTCCCGGCCACATGCCGAGCACGTACAGGCTCGCCAGGAACAGGAACACGACGATGGCGCCGACCTTGATCGAGGAGAACCAGAACTCGAACTCACCGAACGACTTCACCGAGATCAGATTGGTCAGGGTGAGCGTCACCAGCAAGGTCAGGCTGATGATCCAGGTGGGCATGTCGGGTAGCCAGTAACGCACCAGGTTGGCCCCGGCGACCGCTTCGAGCGCCACCACGATGACCCAGAAGTACCAGTACATCCAGCCGGTGAGGAAACCGGCCAGTTCGCCCACGGCCGGGCGGTCGTGCCAGGCTTCGCGGGCGTATTCGTAGAAAGAGCCGCCGGTGGGCAGGGCGACGGCCATTTCCCCCAGCATGCGCATGACCAAGACCACGAGCAGGCCGGTGATGAGGAAGGAGAGAATGGCGGCGGGGCCGGTGGCCTTGATCACCACGCCGCTGCCGACAAACAGACCCGCGCCAATCACACCACCGAGTGCAATCATGGTCATGTGGCGCTGCTTCAGGCTGTGCTGGAGCCCGTTTGAATGCTGCTGGTTGCCTATCACTTTGATATATCTCCGTATTTCTCTATTGTAGGACGCCACGGTTTGTTGAGTTGTAGGGGAATGGCAACGTGCGTGCGCCGCCCTCCGGTCCGTGGTCGTTCAGGGTCGTGTGACTGTCCGTGCTACCGGGTATGGGAGGTATCCGGGCAGCCAGGGTGGGTATCTCGGTTTCGGTTCACCTTTCTGAAACGATGAGGTCGCCGCGGCAGTGAGGCGGGGCGGACCGTGAGGCGTACACTGCCTGCGACACGGCCCGCTTGTCTTCACTTTTTCGCGTCAGCGCGGTGGTTGATCACACGTAATCCTTGTACTTGTCGAGGAATCGGACCGGCTTGGACAGGGCATCGCGGCGGAAGGGGTCGCCCAGCTCGCGGGTGCACATGATCTCGATGATGCAGGTCTTGCCATGGTTCATCTGCAG
>NZ_JBYSWM010000061.1:0-2682 GCF_058781125.1 Pseudogulbenkiania sp. FW507-F1
GCGGCATTGCCGTGTGAAAGTAGGACACCGCCAGACTCCCCTCAAGAAAGCCCAGCTCATCCGAGCTGGGCTTTTTGTATTGGGGCGAGCAAATCATGCTGGGGTGCCGTACCTTTGCGGTGTCCCAAATGGGGGCTGGATTGTTCCGCCGAACGAATGGAATGGCACTGAGGGTAAGCGCGCTGCGCCCCAAGCGGACTGTGGTGTGGTCATGATTCTGTTCCTGCCTTGGTGGGTCGTACTGGGGCTGTGGCCGGGGAGAGTGGATGAATAGCACAGAGAAACCGTTATCTTGCTGCTTTGCCGAGTTGGTGCCGCCTGCGTATGCGCTGTATTGCCGGCATCTGCACCTGGGGTTGCCTGAGGACGTGAGCGGGATCGCTGTTCGGGTGTCAAGGTTGGCCGAACACCGTGATGTGTTGCTGAACGCACTGCGCCGGCAATACGGTGGCGGTAGCGACCAGGCCTTGTTGTCGCAGTGGTGCGGGCGCTATCTAAACCTGTTGTTGCCCCCGGCGCTGGTCGCAGCGCGGGCGTTGCGCCGACCTCTCCGGATGGCGCTGGCCGATTGCACCCTGCAGATGCATCAAGGCCTGCCCCAGGCCTTGTGGCTGCCTTGCGAGGCGTTGGGGGCCGAGACCGATGCTCCGGCGGAGCGTTATCGCTCCTTGTGCGTCGATCATCTGCTGCCATTTATCGACATGATGGCGGCCTCAGTCAGTCTGTCGCCGCGTGTGCTGTGGAGCACGGTAGGCAATAGTCTCGAATATGCACTTTCGACCGGGTTTGCGGGCGAGGAGGCACGGGCCGACGTCGACTACCTGTTCGGTCAACGGTCGTTTTTCGATACCGGTTTAGCCAACCCGCTGTATCGCACGGTGCACTACCTCGCGTCTCCTCCTGCTGCGCCCTTGTCTTCGCCATTGCGGGTTCGCCGTCTCTGCTGCCTGCGTGACCGTCTGCCGGGGGAGCGCGTGCTGTGCTCGAGCTGCCCCAAGCTGCTGCAACTTGATGAAGGCGCACTGGTGGAACAGCTGTTGCTGAGGAAGACTGCCTTCGAGGCGTAGCTTGCTCCCGCCCTGGGGTGCGGCATTGTCTCAAGGGAGAATCGGGGGGGCTGTTGCCGCTTCGTTTTTGCGTGGCGGGCAGGCCTGGCCGAGCCAGCACCTACGTCAAATCATTCGGCGGCCCCATCGCGCGGCGCTGCCGGCGTGGGATGGGGGCAAGTTAGAGGAATAGGGTCTTTGCCAGCAGGCCGACCACTGCACAGGCGGCGATGACCTGGATGACATTGCGCTTGAAGCGGAACAGGGCGATGCTCGCCGCCAGGGCGATCAAGGCGGATGGCCAGTCGAAATGACCGGAAAAACCTGTCGGCCACAGGACGTGATAGCCGAAGAACAGCGCCAGGTTGAAGATGACGCCGACCACCGCGGCGGTGATGGCGGTCAGCGGTGCGGTGAACTTGATGTCGCCGTGCGTCGATTCGATCAGTGGGCCGCCGGCGCGAATGAACACGAACGACGGCAGGAAGGTGAACCAGGTCACCAAGGTCGCGGCGAAGGCGCCGGCGAGGAACGGCAACTCGGGCCCGGTTAGCGCCTTGAGGTAGGCTCCGACGAAACCGACGAAAGTCACCACCATGATCAACGGGCCGGGGGTGGTTTCGCCAAGCGCCAGACCGTCGATCATCTGCGTTGCGGTGAGCCAGCCGTAATGGTCGACCGCGCCCTGGTAGACGTAGGGCAGCACAGCATAGGCACCGCCGAAGGTCAGCAGCGCGGCCTTCGAGAAAAACCAGCCCATCTGGGTGAACACGCCCTGCCAACCGAATGTCACCGTGAGTAGGGCGAGCGGAACCAGCCACAGTGCCAAGCCGATCGCGCCGATGCGCGTCAACTGCGACCAGCGGAAGCGGGCGTGTGCGGGCGTCGGGGTGTCGTCGTCGATCAAGGCCGGACCGTAGCCGTCCTTGATCTTGCCATGCCCCCTGCCGACCTTGAAGGTGGCCGGTGCCACGCGTCCACCGACATAGCCAAGCAGGGCTGCCCCCAGGACAATCAGCGGAAACGGCGCGTTGAGCGCGAAGATGGCGATGAACGAAGCGGCGGCAATCGCCCACAGAACGTTGTTCTTGAGTGCGCGCGAGCCGATACGATGCGCCGCCTGCACCACGATGGCGGTGACGGCGGGCTTGATGCCGTAGAACAGTCCGGCCACCAGCGGAACGTTGCCGAAGGCCACATACAGCCAGGACAGCCCAATCAGCACGAACAGCGAGGGCAGCACGAACAGCGCGCCGGCGACGATACCGCCCCAACTGCGGTGCATCAGCCAGCCGATATAGGTTGCCAACTGTTGCGCCTCCGGGCCGGGCAGCACCATGCAGTAATTGAGGGCGTGCAGAAAACGTTTTTCGCTGATCCAGCGGCGGCGTTCGACCAGTTCGCTGTGCATGATCGCAATCTGGCCGGCCGGGCCGCCGAAGCTGATGAAGCCGAGTTTGAGCCAGAAGCGGAAGGCTTCCCAGAAGCCGACGGGCGGTGGCGCCAAGGTGGGGGATGGCGTGTCAGGGAGGCGGCGGGTCATGGTGTTCTTTCTGTAGGGCGGCCGAGCTGCCGGCGACATTCCCGTTCGCGGAGGCCACGCTCGGGGGCATGGCGGCGGCGCGGTGTTGGGGGG
>NZ_JBYSWM010000062.1:0-2506 GCF_058781125.1 Pseudogulbenkiania sp. FW507-F1
TCGACCTGGTTCTTCTTCTCGGCCCCCCACTGGCGGTTGTGGAACACCACCGCGGTCACCGGGATGTTGTGGCGCACGCAGGTCATGGTCTCCATCAGGCTCATGCCCCAGGCACCGTCACCGGCGTAGGACACCGCCGGGCGATGCGGCGCCGCCACCTTGGCGCCGATGATGGTCGGGAAGGCGTAGCCGCAATTGCCGAAACTCATCGCCGCGAAGAAGCTGCGCGGCTTCTCGAAGCGCAGGTAACTGTTGGCCACCGAATTGATGTTGCCGATATCGGTCGACACCATCACATCCTCCGGCATCGCCTTCTCCAGCTCGCGCAACACCTGGCGCGGATGCAGGTAGTGGCCGCCGTTGAAGGTGCGCTCCTGGGCGTTCTGGTCGATCATGTCGAGGCTGAAGGCATCGCGCTCGTGCGTCCACTCGTCCAGTTCCTTCTCCCACGCCGCCTTCTCGGTCGCGATCTTGTCGCCACGCTCGGCGCGGGTCGCATCGCAGGCCAGGGTCCGGTTCGCCAGGCGCTGCGTCAGCGCCACTGCCGCCGCCTTGGCATCGCCGCAAATGCCCACCGAAATCTTCTTCACCAGGCCCAACATCTTGTTGTCGGCGTCGATCTGGATGATCTTCGCGTTCTTCGGCCAGTAATCCATGCCATGCTGCGGCAGCGTACCGAACGGCCCCAGGCGCGACCCCAGCGCCACCACCACGTCAGCCTGCGCCATCAGCTTCATCGCCGCCTTCGAGCCCTGATAGCCCAGCGGACCGCACCACAGCGGATGGCTGGCCGGGAACGAATCGTTGTGCAGGTAGCTGTTCACCACCGGCGCCCCCAGGCGCTCCGCCAAGGCCTTACACTCCTCGACGGCATCGCCCATCACCACGCCGCCACCGGAAATGATCACCGGGAATTTCGCCTGCGCCAGCAACTCCGCCGCCTCGTTCAGGCTCTGCTCGCCGCCGGCGCCGCGATCCAGACGCGCCGGCTTCGGAATCTCGGCGGTGATCTCGCCGTAGAAATAATCGCGCGGGATATTGAGCTGGGTCGGGCCCATCTCGCTCATGGCGCGGTCGAAGCAACGGCCGGTGTACTCCGCCATGCGGGCCGGGTGCGTGACATGTCCCTGGTACTTGGTGAATTCCTGGAACATCGGCAACTGGTTACACTCCTGGAATCCGCCCAGACCCATGGTCATGGTGCCGGTCTCCGGGGTCACGATCACCACCGGGCTGTGCGCCCAGTACGCGGCGGCGATGGCGGTGACGCAGTTGCTGATGCCCGGGCCGTTCTGGCCGATCACCACGCCGTGGCGGCCGGACACGCGGGAAAAGCCATCCGCCATGTGGGCGGCGCCCTGCTCGTGGACCACCGGGATCAAACGGATGCCGGCGGGGGCGAAGATATCCATGGCATCCATGAAGGCCGACCCCATGATGCCGAACATATCGGTCACGCCATTGGCCACCATGGTTTCGACGAAGGCTTCGGAAGGGGTCATCTTGGTGGGGCCGACGGGCACCGTACGGTTGGCTTGCTCGCTCATGCTGACTAGTCTCCTGTGGGTATTATCTCAAAACCGGTACGAAAGATTCCGATATGTGAGACACGACTCAACTCTAGGAGTGATTATGCGGCAAGTCAACAAGAAATTACGTAAAACGATACTTGTTGTATCAAAAACAGAAACTGAACTATGATGGAAACGCCATGAACGACACAGCACAGACCCCGAAGAGCGAACCGGGCCGGCTCGACGGCGACACGCCGACGCTGCGGCTGTTCGCGCTGTTGGAAGTGATCGCCGAAAAGGACCAGTTCTTCAGCCTGCAAGGACTGGTGGAAGAAACCGGGCTGCCCAAGCCGACGCTGCACCGCATGCTGCAGCAACTGGAAAGCGCCGGGATGCTGCAACGCGACGGCGACGGACGGCATTACAGCACCGGGGTGCGGCTGCGGCGCATGGCCGAGAACCTGCTGCTCAACAACACCGTGCACGGCGCGCGCCACGCGGTGCTGCGCCAACTGGTGGAAGAAGTCGGTGAAAGCTGCAACATCACCGCGCTGTCGGGCAGCGAAGTGCTGTATCTGGACCGGGTGGAAACGCCAGCGCCGCTGCGCTTCTACCTGCACCCCGGCTCGCGGGTGCCGGCGCACTGCTCGGCGAGCGGCAAGCTGTTCCTGGCACAGATGAGCCCGAGCCAGCGGCGCCGGCTGCTGGAACACGTGCCGCTGGAGCGCTACACCGCGAAGACGCTGACCGACCTGGCGGCGCTGGAGCGGGAGATCGAGCGGGTGAAGCGGGACGGCTACGCCTGCGACGACGAGGAATTCCTGCCGGGGCTGTTCTGCCTGGCGGTGCTGGTGCCGACGCCGGGGGGCAAGTCCAACACCGGGATCGCGATTCAGGCGCCGGTGCTACGGGTGACGCCGGACAAGGCGCTGCAGTTGCTGCCGGCGTTGCAGCGTGCGGCGGCGGCCCTGGCCAAGATCGAGGCCGAGGCC
>NZ_JBYSWM010000063.1:0-2113 GCF_058781125.1 Pseudogulbenkiania sp. FW507-F1
CCCATCGGCATGATGCTGCGGAACTGGTAGCGGCCGTTGGCGTCGGTGACGATGGTGCGGCGCAGGTTGAAGTCCGACTGGCTCTTGTCGAAGAACGAGTAGTTGCCCATCAGGTTGGCATGCCACGCTTCGACCTGGGCGCCCGGCAGCGGCTTGCCGTCGGCGTCGTACACGGTGCCCTGCATGAACAGCACTTCGCCCTGCTCCACCTCGCTGCCGTCGTCCATGCGCGCGAAGCCTTCCGACTTCGGCGCGCCAGCGACGTAGAGCGGGCCTTCGATGGTGCGCGGGGTGCCGCCGGTGAGGCCGGCTTTGGCTTCGGCCTCGTCCATGCGGATGTCGACGAAGCGCTCCAGGCCCAGGCCGGCGGCCAGCAGCCCCAGTTCGTGGGTGGCGCCGGCTTCGGCGAAGTACTCCAGGCCTTTCCAGACTTCGCTCGGGCTGAGGTCGAGGTCTTCGATGGCCTTGAACAGGTCGCTGGTCAGGCGCACCGCGATCTGCTGCACGCGCGGGTTGACTTCGCCGGTGGCGGTGTCGACCAGGAAGCTTTTTACCAGGGCGTCGATTTCTGCGTGTGTCATGTCTCTACTCCTCATTTATATCGTCGTGCCAATGCGTTGTGGCATTCCGTTCAACCGGCCGAACGCATTTCACGGCCTTGTCTCGGGCTGAATGGGTGGGGGTTCGGGGCTTAGCGGTCGTCGTCGCGGATCGACGAGGGGTGGCGGCACAGCGGCGTGACCTCGATCGTCATGTACGGGAACAGCGGCAGGGTCGATACCAGCTGGTGCAGTTCGTCCACGCTCTCGACGTCGAACAGGCTGACGTTGGCGTACTGCCCGGCGACGCGCCACAGGTGGCGCCACTTGCCGGCGCGCTGCAGCGCCTGCGCCTGTTCCTTCTCGACTTGCTTCAGTGCGGCGGCCTCGGCGGCCGGCATCGCGGGCGGCAGATTCACTTCCATGCGTACGTGGAACAGCATCTCGTCCATCCTTTCCTGTTGATCTTTTGGTGAAACCCGGCGGGTCATTTATTTCCGGCGCAAGAAGGCCAGCTTGTCCCGGTCGATCTGGATGCCCAGGCCCGGTCCGGTCGGCACCTGCAGCATGAAATCCCGGTACTGCAGCGGCTCGACGAGGATTTCCTCGGTCAGGAGCAGCGGGCCGAACAGTTCGGTGCCGAAGGCGAGCTCGCCGAAGGTGGCGAAGACGTGGGCCGAGGCGGCGGTGCCGACCGCGCCTTCCAGCATGGTGCCGCCGTACAGGCCGATGCCGGCGAGCTGGGCGATATCGGCCACCTGCTTGGCCGGGATCAGGCCGCCAGACTGGGCGATCTTGACCGCGAACACGTCGGCGTCGGCGTCCTTGGCGAACTCGAAGGCGCTGAGCGGGCCGTGCAGCGCCTCGTCGGCCATCACCGGCACGGCGAACTGGCGCGCCAGGCGGGCCAGCCCGGCGCGGTTCTCGGCGCGCACCGGCTGTTCGATCAGGTCGACGCCGCCGTCCTGCAGCGCGGCGATGCCGTTGACGGCGTCGAGCTCGCTCCAGGCCTGGTTGACGTCGACGCGTACGCTCACCGCGTCGCCGAGCGCCTTCTTGATGGCGAGCACGTGCTTGACGTCGTCGGCCACCGGGCGCAGGCCGATCTTGAGCTTGAAGATGCGGTGGCGGCGCTGCTCGAGCATGCTCTCGGCTTCGGCGATGTCGCGGGCGGTGTCGCCGCTGGCCAGGGTCCAGGCCACCGGCAGCGCGTCGCGCAGGCGGCCGCCCAAGAGTTCGGACAGCGGGATGCCGAGGCGGCGCGCCTGGGCGTCCAGCAGCGCGGTTTCCAGCGCGCACTTGGCGAAGCGGTTGCCCTGGATGACCTTGCGCACCCGCGCCATCGTCGCGGCGACGTTGCGCGCCTCCTGACCGATCAGCAGCGGGGCAATGTGCGTGTCGATGTTGACCTTGACGCTCTCGGGACTCTCGTCGCCGTAGTTCAGGCCGCCGATGGTGGTCGCCTCGCCCCAGCCCTCGATCCCGTCTTCGCACTGCACGCGCACCAGCACCAGGGTCTGGGTGTTCATGGTGGCCACCGACAACTTGTGCGGGCGGATGGTGGGCACATCGAC
>NZ_JBYSWM010000064.1:0-1272 GCF_058781125.1 Pseudogulbenkiania sp. FW507-F1
AGGAAAAGACGGTTTGTCGCCGTCAGTTGCGCCGCAGTCAGCTACTGGGATTCTTTACCAATCGCGAGCCTTGTCTGATCGGCATGGAAGCCTGTGCCAGCGCCCATCACTGGGCGCGCAAGCTGCAAGCGATGGGACATACGGTGAAGCTGATCGCGCCGCAGTTCGTGAAGCCCTACGTCAAGGGTAACAAGAATGATGCCAACGACGCCGAGGCCATCTGCGAAGCAGTCGGCCGGCCCAGTATGCGCTTCGTGCCGGTAAAGACGGTAGAACAGCAGGATTTGCAGGCGTTGCACCGCATTCGTAGCGAGCTGATCCGGCAGCGCACCGCCAAGGTGAACCAGATTCGCGGCTTGCTGGGCGAGTACGGCATCGTCGTGGCACAGCACGTACCAGCATTGCGCAAGGCGCTGCCGGAAATCCTCGAGGATGCCGAAAACGGACTGAGTGTGTACTTCCGTACCCTGCTGGACGGTCTACGCGCCGATCTGGTGTATCTGGATGAGCAGATCGACCTGCTGGATCAGAACATGCAGCACCAGGCCAGCACGAATGCGCAGGCAAGAAAACTGCAGCAACTGCGCGGCATCGTCCCGATCACTGCCACGGCGCTGGTGGCGGCCATCGGGCAGAACGCGGGCCAGTTCAAGCGCGGGCGCGATCTGGCCGCCTGGCTGGGATTGACGCCCGCTCAGCACAGCAGCGGTGGCAAGAACAGGCCGCTGGGTATCAGCAAGCGTGGCGATGCCTACCTGCGCACCTTGCTGATTCACGGTGCCCGCGCAGTTGTGCGAACTGCGGCGGGGCGATCCGACCGACTGAGTCTCTGGATTCAAAATCTGTGCAGCCGGCGTAACAAGAATGTCGCAGCAGTCGCGCTAGCCAACAAGACCGCTCGGCTGGTTTGGGCACTCCTTAGTCGCGAAGCGGATTACGACCCGGCCTACGGGCTGGAAGGGTGTGAAGCGACCTAAATGCCATCAGTGCTTCCTGGCCCCGACAAAGGGATGATAAACGAGTAAGCCAACCTTCACGATTGCAAAGCAAGCCGCAGTGATGGCCGACCGGTCGAACCGGCGTTAGCAAAACCCTGGTGGGGCGAAGTGCAAACAGCACGATGAATCGATTGGGAGCTAACGCGCGAATCGCGAATAGCCCATCATGGCCCGGGCGATAACGCCCAACTCAAGGCCGGATATACGTGAGCAGTCGATCCGACGACCTGAACTGTGAAATGCTAGCAAGCCGGGAGGAGTCCATATACGCCCC